>NZ_JARJBD010000119.1:0-25208 GCF_029269925.1 Rhodococcus sp. T2V | reverse complement strand
CGCGGAGGCAGTCGCCGCCGCTGCTCGCGCAGAAGGCGTCACCGGCTAGCGAGAACCACCCGAGCACCCCGGGCCGGAACCCGCACCGGGTTTCGGATCGGGGTGCCCGTGAGGAATATTCGATCCTGTTTGTAATGCCAAGGGACGCAGAAATTTCCCGATCGATGCGCTGCCGGTGGCTCGGGAGGCAGGACGTTCATACGTTGGTCCGGATTGCGGTCCCGGCGATCTTCCCGCGGTCGCCTTCCAAGGCTGCTCGAGCTGGACCCCAGAGGGTAGTGAGTTTGTTACTCGCGGGTAGCGGTGCTCGAACAAGTCGCCGGCGATGCCGCAACGTAACCTGATACTCGTCGCGATCCGATAACTGCACGCTGAACCTGTGAATTTAACCGAACTGACGCGGGAGAACAACAACAAATGAGCGCCCATAAGCCGCCGACCATCATCTATACGTTGACCGACGAGGCGCCGCTGCTCGCGACGTACGCCTTCCTGCCGATCGTGCGGACCTTCGCCGGTGCCGCGGGCATCGAGATCGATTCCAGCGACATCTCCGTGGCGTCGCGGATCCTGGCCGAGTTCCCCGAGAACCTCACCGAAGAGCAGCGCGTCCCCGACAACCTTGCCGAGCTGGGTCGCCTGACGCAGCTGCCCGAGACGAACATCATCAAGCTGCCCAACATCAGCGCGTCCGTGCCGCAGCTCCTGGCCGCCATCAAGGAACTGCAGGGCAAGGGCTACAAGATTCCCGACTTCCCGGGCGACCCCAAGTCCGACGAGGAGCGCGACATCCGTCAGCGCTACGGCAAGATCCTCGGCAGCGCCGTCAACCCGGTCCTGCGTGAGGGCAACTCCGACCGTCGCGCACCCCGGGCCGTCAAGCAGTACGCCCGCAAGCACCCGCACAGCATGGACGAGTGGTCGATGGCCTCGCGCAGCCACGTCGCACACATGCGGCACGGCGACTTCTACCACTCCGAGAAGTCGATGACGCTGGACCGGCCGCGCAAGGTCCGGATGGAACTGGTCACGAAGGCCGGCGAGACGATCGTCCTCAAGCCCGAGGTGGACCTGGGCGAGGGCGACATCATGGACAGCATGTTCATGAGCAAGAAGGCGTTGCTCGACTTCTACGAGGAGCAGATGGAGGACGCGCGCAAGACGGGCGTCATGTTCTCGCTCCACGTCAAGGCGACGATGATGAAGGTGTCGCACCCCATCGTCTTCGGCCACGCGGTGAAGACCTTCTACAAGGATGCCTTCGCCAAGCATCAGGCGCTGTTCGACGAACTGGGCGTCAACGTCAACAACGGCCTCGGCGATCTCTACGACAAGATCGAGTCGCTGCCCAGCACGCAGCGCGAGGAGATCATCCAGGACCTGCACGACTGCCACGAGCACCGTCCCGAGTTGGCCATGGTCGACTCCGCCCGCGGCATCTCGAACTTCCATTCGCCCAGCGACGTGATCGTGGACGCCTCGATGCCTGCGATGATCCGCTCCGGCGGCAAGATGTACGGCGCGGACGGACGGCCCAAGGACGCCAAGGCCGTGATGCCGGAGTCCACGTTCGCGCGCATCTACCAGGAGATCATCAACTTCTGTAAGACCAACGGCGCATTCGACCCGACGACCATGGGCACCGTCCCCAACGTCGGGCTCATGGCGCAGAAGGCCGAGGAGTACGGCTCGCACGACAAGACCTTCGAGATTCCGGAGGAGGGCGACGCCAACTTCGTGGACGTCGAGACCGGTGAGGTGCTGCTCACCCAGCACGTCGAGGCCGGCGACATCTGGCGCATGTGCACCGTCAAGGACGCGCCGATCCGCGACTGGGTCAAGCTCGCGGTCACCCGGGCACGCAACTCCGGCATGCCGGTCCTGTTCTGGCTCGACCCGTACCGCCCGCACGAGAACGAGCTGATCAAGAAGGTCAACCTGTACCTGAAGGATCACGACACCGAGGGCCTCGACATCCAGATCATGTCTCAGGTGCGCTCGATGCGGTACACCCTGGAACGCCTGATCCGCGGTCTGGACACCATCGCCGCGACCGGCAACATCCTGCGCGACTACCTCACCGACCTGTTCCCGATCCTGGAACTCGGCACCAGCGCCAAGATGCTGTCGATCGTGCCGCTGATGGCCGGTGGCGGCATGTACGAGACGGGTGCAGGCGGCTCGGCGCCCAAGCACGTCAAGCAGCTGGTGGAGGAGAACCACCTGCGCTGGGATTCGCTTGGTGAGTTCCTGGCGTTGGCCGTCAGCCTGGAGGAACTCGGCACCAAGACCGACAACGAGCGCGCGAAGATCCTGGCCAAGACGCTCGATGCGGCCACCGGCAAGCTGCTCGACGAGAACAAGAACCCGTCGCGCAAGACCGGCGAGCTCGACAACCGGGGCAGCCAGTTCTACCTCGCGAAGTACTGGGCGCAGGAACTTGCCGCGCAGGACGAGGACAAGGAACTGGCGGAACGCTTCGCCACGCTCACCCAGGCACTGGACGAGAACGAAGACACCATCGTGCGGGAACTCATCGAGGTGCAGGGAAGCGCGGTCGACATCGGCGGCTACTACAAGCTGGACGGTGAGAAGACCGCCGCCGTGATGCGTCCGAGCGCGACGTTGAACAGCACGCTCGAGGCCGTGCGTAACTGAGTCCGAATCACGACACCCCCGGGTCCGACCCCGGGGGTGTCGTGGTTTGTCGGGGTTGTTCCCGTACAACGTAATTCAGCGATGCTGTGCCGTGGTGGCGGGACAACGGCCGGTCGTGGTCGGTCCCGCCGCGGACGGTGTGACCGCCAGGTCGTCGAGCAGTCCAAGGAATGCCCTGGCGCAGGGGAGGTCGGTGGTGACACACGCCGGGTCGGGGAGGGGTTGGCGGATTTCGCTGGGCGTGACGGCGGGTTTGCTGCTGGGCTTCTTCGCCTATGCGCCGGCGGTGATGGTGTGGCAGCGCTTCGCGGAAACTCCGCAGCCGCGGGTGTATCCGCACGGCTCGTTCACCTCGTTCGGATCGGATCCGCCGCCGGTCGAGTACTGGGTCAGTTGGGCGGGGCCTGCGGTGATGGTCGTGGCATGCGGTCTGATGGCGGTGCCGTGGCGCGCGGCCCGGCAGTTCGCTCTGCCGTTGGTGTGCGCGTTTGTGCCGATGGCTGCGTTGGTGGCGTGGTTCTTCATCGGGATGGAGTTGTTCTTCACCCCGGACTGACTGTGTTGCAGCGCCCCTGCGGCACTGCAGTATTCGATGGTGCCTACTCGGGTTGTTCGAGGGCGTCGGCGATGCGGTCGTGAATCCAGGTTTCGAGGCGTTGTCCGGCGGCGCGGGCGGTGAGATCGGCGCGAGTGTTTTCGTCGTCGCTGAGTCGGATGGGGATTATGTGAGTCGGGCCGGTGGTGTGCGCGGGCGGTCACGGCGGCGACGATGACGACCCTGCGTGCGTGGTCGGAGAACCTTTCGAACATCCTCACCCTTCCTTGCCCTCCGTTGCGGACGATGAGTGCCGTCTGTCAATGACGGCTGCGGTCAGCTGCCGAAGATTTGGCCCAGACCACTCGCGTCGGGGATGGCTACGGCGGGTGGCGCGGGGGCGACACTCGGCACGGTGACGACCGAGGATGCTTGCTCCACGGTGTAGGCGGTCATCGGGAACTGGACCAGGAATTGCTCGACGCCGGGGTAGTCGGAGACCCACAGCGCAGGGTCGTCGCCCTCCCTCCCGCAGGAGGCGAGTGCGACATAGGAGCCGTCGGGGACGTCGAGCACCGACTGTGTGGTGGTCCCGGGTGGTATGTCGTCTTGCTGGTAGAGGGACTGTCCGGGGCCGACGACTTCGGCGATCGGTGGAAGCACGCCGTCGGGGGCGAGGGCGAGCGAGGTCGTGCAGCCGATCGTGGCGCCGGTGTTGTTGGTGATCGTGTTGGTGACGGTCGATCCGTCGACGCCGAAGGCGTAGGTGACGTCGGTGGCTTCAGCGGCCGATGCCGGCGCGGCGGCGATGGCCAGGGGGATGGTCGCTGCGGCGAGGAGGGTGGTGCGGGCGATCGTGCGCATCCTGGTGTCCTGTTCGTCGGGGCGTGGGTCGTCCTCTGTGAATGGTGCAGCAAAAAGCGACCGATCGGAATGGTTTTGATGAATTGGGGCACACCCGGTCGGTGGACAAGCTTGCGCGCTGTCAGGACCGTGTGGGCGTGCGTTCCGGCCACCCGACGCTGGCGAGTGCTCCGTGCAGTACGGATTCGTAGATCGAGTCCAGATCCAGTTCGTTGCCGAGGAAGTCGGTGTTCACCAGCATCACGAAGCCGTGCATGGCGGCGAAGACGCTGACGGCGGCGTCGAGGGTGTCTTCGGGTGGCAGTCCGCACGACGCCAGCATTGTCCGTAGTGCCGTGTTGGCGTCGAGTGCGGCGGAGATGAAGGCGTCCCGGTCGACGGGGCTGGTGGTGAGTGTCTGGTACCGGTGCGGATGCGCGGTCGCCCAGGCGCGGTGCGCGTCGACGAGTGCGCGGAGGCCGTCGGGGCCGGTGCGGCCCATGGCGATCTCGCGCAGGTGCGCGCCGAGTTCCGTCATGGTGCGTACCTGAACGGCGCCGCGGATGTCGTCGAGGTTGCGGACGTGGTTGTACAGCGAGGCGGTGACGACGTTCAGGCGCGCCGAGAGGCTCGTCATCGACAGTTGCTCCCAGCTGAGTTCGTCGATGATCTCGATCGCGGCATCGACGACCTTGTCGCGGGTGAGGGTGCGACGTCGGATCGGTGCGTTCTGTCCTTTCGCCATGGCCTCAGCATACGGTCTTCCATTATAGATGAAAGTGTGTAGTTTAAGACGCATCCCATTCGTTTATCGATCGAGGAGCAGTGAATGACCGCATCTCGGATTGATCTGAAATCCCCCGACGTCTACACCGCGGGAGTGCCCTACGCATTCTTCGACCACCTGCGGGCGAGCGACCCCGTCCATTGGCAACCGGAGGAGGACGGCACCGGATTCTGGGCGGTGACCAGGCATGCCGACGTCGTCGCCGTGTCCCGTGACAGCGCGACGTTCTCGTCTGCTGTGGGCACCACCCAGATCGACGACTTCGACGAGCAGACCCGCGCGAAGCAGGCTGCCATGCTCGTCAATCTGGACCCGCCCGACCACACCCGGTTGCGGCACCTGGTCAGTCGCGGATTCACCCCGCGCACGGTGAAGGTGCTCGAGGGGCACATCCGCGACATCTGCACCCGGATCGTCGACCGACTGCTCGAGGCGCGTGACGTCGACTTCGTCCCCGAGGCGGCGGCGCCACTTCCGCTCGAGGTCATCGCGGCACTGCTGGGTGCGCCTCCCGGGGACGTCGACAAGCTGTACGACTGGTCCAACCGGATGATCGGCTTCGACGATCCCGAGTACGGCACCACCCAGGCCGACGGGGAGATGGCTGCGGCCGAGATCTTCCTGTACGCGAACGGGCTTGCCGCGCAACGACGCATCGAGCCGCGGGACGACATCGTCACCGCGCTCGTGCAGCCGGACGAGAACGGCGACACGCTCACCGAGATGGAATTCAACATGTTCTTCGTCCTGCTCGTGGTGGCGGGGAACGAGACGACGCGCAACGCGACCGCCGGTGGGATGCAGGCGTTCATCGACCATCCCGATCAGTGGCGGCGACTGCAGTCGGAGCCCGAACTGGGCGCGAGCGCGGTGGAGGAGATCCTGCGATGGGTGACCCCGGTGATGGATTTCCGGCGCACCGCCACCCGGGACGCGTACATCGGCGACCAATTGGTCCGGGCCGGTGACAAGGTCGTGATCTACTACCCGAGCGCGAACCGGGACGAGGCGGTGTTCGACGAACCGTACCGGTTCGACATCGGCCGGAGTCCCAACCCGCAGATCGCGTTCGGCGGTAGCGGGGTGCACTTCTGTCTCGGCGCGCACCTGGCGCGGCTCGAACTGAGGATTCTGTTCGAGACCCTCGCCGCGCGGATCGACCGTGTGGAACCCACCGGGCAGGTGTCCCGGCTGCGGTCGAATTTTATCAGCGGCATCAAGACGATGCCCGTGCGGATTCACCCGCGCAGTCCGGTGTGAGACCCCGATTTTCGTTGCCAGCCGCTGGCAACTGTAGTAGCGTCCAGACACGTGTCCAGTATGAATTTCGAGTCCACCCGCCGCCGTCTGACCGAGAAGCAGGCCGACACCGTCGACCGTCTCACCAGGGCGGCCGTCGAAGTACTGCGTGAAGAGGGGTTCGCCGGGCTCACCGTCCGTTCGGTGGCCGGGATCGCCGGCGTCGCGCCCGCGACGGCGTATACGTACTTCTCGTCGAAGGAGCACCTCGTCGCCGAGGTCTTCTGGCGGCGTCTCGCCGCCGCGCCGCAGCCGGCGGACGAGGGACTCGATCGCACCGGACGCGTGGTCGCCGTGCTCCGCCACATCGCTCTGCTGGTGGCGGACGAACCCGAACTCGCCGGCGCCGTCACCAACGCGCTACTCGGCCGCGACCCCGACGTGGAGCACCTCCGCGCCCGCATCGGGCTGGAGATCCGTGATCGCCTCGCCACCGCACTGGGCGACGGCCACGATCCCGACGTCCTCGAGGCGCTGGAGCTGCTGTACGCCGGCGGCCTGGTCCGCGCGGGAATGGGATACGGGTCCTACGCCCAATTCGCCGATCGACTCGAAACTTCCGCCAAGCTGATTCTGGAGTAGATGCCATGACCGCAGCCTCGATGCCCGGGGTGTCACACAATCCGGTGACGTTCAATCCGTACGACTATGGCTTCCATGAAGATCCGTACGTCACGTATCGAAGACTGCGGGAAGAAGCGCCGGTCTACTACAACGAGGAACTCGACTTCTGGGCGTTGTCGCGGCACGCGGACGTCGTCGCGGCGTTCCGGGACAACCAGCGCCTGTCGAGCGCGAACGGGGTGTCGCTCGACCCGGCGGCCTACGGACCGCACGCCCACAAGACGATGTCCTTTCTCGCGCTGGACGATCCGCGGCACATGCGGATGCGCCAGCTGGTGTCGCGCGGGTTCACCCCGAGGCGGGTGAACGAACTCGAGGGGCGGATCCTGGACCTGACGCGGCGGTACCTCGATCCGGCACTCGAGGCGGGCGAGTTCGACTGGATCGCCGAGTTCGCCGGCAAACTCCCGATGGACGTGATCTCGGAGTTGATGGGAGTGCCGGAGGCCGATCGCGTCGAACTCCGGCGGCTCGCCGATCTGGTGGTGCACCGCGAGGAGGGCGTCCTCGACGTGCCGCACGCCGCGATGGAGGCGTCGCTCTATCTCGTCGGCTACTACGCCGACATGCTGGCGGAGCGGCGCAGGAAGCCGACCGAGGACCTCACGTCCGCCCTGCTCGAAGCGGAGATCGACGGCGACCGGCTCACCGACGACGAGATCATCGCGTTCATGTTCCTGATGGTGGTGGCGGGCAACGAGACCACCACCAAACTTCTCGGCAATGCGCTCTACTGGGGGTTCCGCTACCCGGACGAGGCTCGGCACGTGTTCGACGACGCGAGCCGCGTGCCCAACTGGGTGGAGGAGACGCTGCGCTTCGACACATCCAGCCAGATGGTCGCGCGGACGGCGGCCGTCGACCTGGACTTCCACGACCGGACGATCCCCGCCGGCGACAAGGTGCTGATCCTCATCGGCTCAGCGAACCGCGACTCGGCGGTGTTCGAGGACGCCGACGAATACCGGATCGGCCGGGACTCGTCCAACAAGCTGGCGAGCTTCGGCGGCGGCACCCACTTCTGCCTCGGCGCCCACATGGCTCGGCTCGAAGCGCGGATCGCCCTCACCGAATTTGTCTCCCGCATAGATGATTACGACGTCGACGAGGCGAACAGCGTGCGGGTCCACTCGACCAACGTCCGTGGTTTCGCCACCCTCCCCCTGAAAGTGCAGGTCCGCGATGCCTAGGTTCGAACCCAATCCGCAGCGCCGGCCGTCGATCGTCGCCGGGGCGTCGTCGGGCATCGGCACGGCGACGGCCTACGCGCTCGCCGAGGCCGGCCACCCCGTCGCGCTCGGCGCCCGCCGGGTCGCGGAGTGCGAGGAGATCGCGGAGAAGATCCGCAGCAACGGGGGAGAAGCGTTCGCGCACTTCCTCGACGTCACCGACACCGCGTCGGTCGACGACTTCGTCACCGCGGCGGAGAACGCGCTGGGCCCCATCGAGATCGCGTTGTCGGGAGCCGGAGACCTCGAGTTCTCCGTCGCACACGAGATGGACCCGGAGCAGTTCCTGGACCAGGTCAACGTCCACCTCGTCGGGGCGCAGCGTCTCGCGCACCGCATCGTTCCCGGCATGATCGAACGCCGGCGCGGAGACTTCGTCCTCATCGGATCCGACTGTGCGGATACGCCCCGGCCCAGGATGGGCGCCTACAACGCCGGTAAGGCCGGTGTCGAGATGATGGGCAGGCAGATGCGGATGGAACTGGAGGGCACCGGTGTCCGGGCCTCGGTCGTGCGCCCGGGGCCCACCCAGACGTCGATGGGGATGAACACCACCGAGGAGGTCATCGGACCCGTCCTCGAAGACTGGGCAAAATGGGGATTCGCCCGGCACTCGTACTTCCTGCGCGCCTCCGCGATCGCGGACGCCGTCGTCGCCACCGTCAGTGCGCCCCGCGGCGCACACCTGGTGCTGATCGAGGTGCAGCCCGAGGCGCCCCTCCGAAAGGATGGAGAATGAATCCGTTTACCCCGCAACGTGTATCCGGCGGTGAGCACGAGCACGGACATCTCGACGAGCTGCGCACCGACCCGATCGCGCTGATGCGCCGCGTCCGGGAGGAATGCGGAAACGTCGGCGTCTTCCAGCTCGCCGACAAGAAGGTGGTGCTGCTGTCCGGCGCCGAGGCCAACGAATTCTTCTTCCGCTCCACCGACGAGGATCTCGACCAGCAGGCCGCGTACCCGTTCATGAAGCCGATCTTCGGCGAGGGGGTCGTGTTCGACGCGAGCCCCGAGCGTCGCAAGGAGATGCTGCACAACCAGGCGCTGCGCGGTGAGCAGATGAAGGGCCATGCCGCGACGATCGCCCACGAGGTCGACCGGATGGTGGCGCAGTGGGGCGACGAGGGTGAGATCGATCTGCTCGAATTCTTCGCGGAGCTGACCATCTACACGTCGTCGGCGTGCCTGATCGGCACGAAGTTCCGGGAACAGCTCGACGGCCGGTTCGCGCACCTGTACCACGAACTCGAGCAGGGCACCGACCCCATCGCCTACGTCGACCCGTACGCCGACATCGAGAGCTTCCGCCGACGGGACGAGGCGCGGGTGCAGTTGGTGGCCCTCGTCCAGGACATCATGACCGGGCGCATCCGGAATCCTCCGCAGGGCAAGGAGGATCGGGACATGCTCGACGTGCTCGTCTCGATCAAGGACGAGGACGGAAACGAGCGCTTCACCGCCGACGAGATCACCGGCATGTTCATCTCGATGATGTTCGCCGGGCACCACACCACGTCCGGCACCGCGGCCTGGACGCTGATCGAACTGCTGCGGCACCCGGACTACGCGAAGCAGGTGGTCGCGGAACTCGACGATCTCTATTCGGACGGCTCCGACATCAGCTTCGGAGCGCTCCGGCAGATCCCGAAACTCGAAGCGGTACTGAAGGAGACGTTGCGGCTACACCCTCCGCTGATCATCCTGCTGCGCGTCGCGCGGGGCGAGTTCGAGGTCGGCGGCTACCGGATCGCGGAGAACGATCTCGTGGCGGCGACGCCGGCGATCTCCAACCGGATCGCGGAGGACTTCCCGAACCCCGACACGTTCGACCCCGAGCGCTACATCGACCCCAATCAGGAAGACATCGTCAACCGCTGGACGTGGATTCCGTTCGGCGCGGGCAGGCATCGCTGCGTCGGAGCGGCGTTCGCGCTGATGCAGCTGAAGGCGATCTTCTCGATCCTCCTGCAGGACTGGGAGTTCGAGATGGCGCAACCGTCCGAGACGTACCGCAACGATCACAGCAAGATGGTGGTGCAGCTGCAGCAGCCGTGCACCGTGAGGTACCGGAAGCGAAGCACGTGATGAAAGTCGAAGCCGATCTCGACCTGTGCCAGGGCCATGCCGTCTGCGAGATGGAGGCACCCGACGTCTTCGTCGTCCCCAAACACGGCAAGGTCGAAATCCTCGACTCCGACCCACCCGAGAACCTGCGCGCGGAGGTCGAGAGCGCCGTGCGTTTCTGCCCGACCCAGGCCCTGCGGATCCTCGCGGACACCGACTCAGAAGGAGAATCCTGATGACCCCTTTCGACCGCGCCGAACTCGACGAGATGGTGCAGCGCTGGGTGGACGAGAACAAGCGGTGCGAGTCGCTCGGCGACTGGAAGCCGCTGGCCGAGATGTACACCGAGGACGCCACGTACGGGTGGAACTACGGGCCGAAGGATGACTTCATGGCCATCGGCCGGGACGAGATCCGCGACCTGGCGCTCGGGCAGGAGATGGACGGGCTCGAGGGCTGGGAATACCCGTATCAGCAGTTCGTCATCGACGACCGCAGCTGCGACGTCATCGGATTCTGGAAGCAGGTGTCCGAACGCACCCGCGACGACGGCACGCACTATCAGGTCACCGGGATCGGTGGCAGCTGGTTCCGGTATGGCGGAAACTTCCAATGGTCCTGGCAGCGTGACTTCTTCGACTTCGGCAACGTCTCGAGCCTGTTCCTCGAGATGATCACGAACAACGCGATGTCCGACGGCATGAACGCGCGGATCCAGCGCGCGACGTCCGGTCGGCTGCCGGGGTGGTACCCGGTCGGGAAGGCTCCGGTCCCGCTGTGGTGAGCACGGTGAAGGTTCCGGCGTCGTTCGCGGATCTGTCCCGCGAGGATCTGGCGATCCTCGTGCCGGAACTGCTGCTGTGCGGTCACCTCATCGACCGCTCCGGGATGCCGCACCTCATCGGGGCGTTCGGTCGTGAGGGCATGACGCAGGTCGCGATCGAGGAGTGGATGGCGTCGAGCCCGATCTACGCGCGGCGGATGCAGCGCGCGCTGGGGTTCGAGGGCGACGGCGTCGTGACGATCTTCAAGGGCCTGCAACTCGACATCGGTGCGCCGCCCCAGTTCATGGACTTCCGGTACCGCGTCACCGATCACGACCACGGCGAATTCTGGCTGAATCACTGCGGGGCGCTGATGGACGTCGAACCGATGGGCGACGAGTACGTCATGGCCATGTGCCACGACATCGAGGATCCGACGTTCGACGCCACCGCCCTGGCCACCAACCCGCACGCGCAGGTGCGTCCCGTGCACCGTCCGCCGCGACGGCCCGCGGACCGGACACCGCACTGCCTTTGGACAGTCACCATCGACGACACGAACGAGCCACCGCCGGTCCCGGACGGGCTGGTGACGGTGGGGAAGTCGCGGGCGGCGACGGTCGGGCTGTCGCCGATCGACACCGGCGGTCCGGGACGGCACGACTACGCGGGCGCGCTCCTCGCCGACCTGCGGTTCGCGGACTTCTCCCATTCGGCGCTGACCCGGATCGCGGAGGAGGTGTGCGTGCAGCAGCACCTGCTGACGCTCGGTTTCCTGCTCGCGGTGCGGGCACGCACGGATGCCGGTGCCGCGCTCGACATCGCCCGCAAACAACTCACCGGCATCGCCGGCCTCACGTCGGAGCGGATCCGGAACGCGCTGGGGCTGCCCGCGGATCTGGAGGGCCTGGCCGTCGTCCTCGCCGTGCACCCGGCGCTCAATCCCCGTCAGTACGTGGACGTCACGATCTCCCTCGACCACCGACTGCTGCTGACCCTCGGCCGCGAGTGCGGAGCGTCGGTCGACGGGGCGTGGCCGTCCATGATCGACGGCGAGCATCTCGCGCCGTTGACCGCGCTGGTGCGCGGGGTGTCGCCGAAGTTCGCCGTAGAGGTGCTCGAGGAGACGGACACGGCGCTGACGGTGGAGGTGGTGACCGGTGAACCGCCCGCGAAGGAGGCGCCCGAGGTCGCGCTCACGCGGTTCAGCACCGGGGCCGACTTCGCCTTCACCGATCGAGGGATTCCCCTTCCACTCACCGTCGTCTGAGAGGACACTCCCCGTGGCCTACAACCTGGCAGATCTGTTCGAGCACTCCGTCGACGTGATGCCGGAGCGGGTGGCGCTGATCTGTGGCGCTCGCCGCGTCACGTACCGGGAACTGGAGGACCGCGCCAACCGGCTGGCCCATCATTTCCTGGCCGCGGGACTGACCGCCGGTTCGCACATCGGCGTGCACCTGCACAACTCGATCGAGACCATGGAGACGCTGCTGGCGGCGTACAAGATTCGCGCGGTCCCGGTGAACATCAACTACCGGTACACCAGCGACGAACTCGCCTACGTCTACGGCAACGCGGAACTCGACGCCGTGGTCCACCACCGCATCTACTCGCCGCGCATCGCGGAGGTGCTGCCGTCGCTGCCGAGGATCCGGCACACCGTCGTCGTCGAGGACGATCTCGGCGGCGCCGGTCTGCGCAGCGACTCCGTCCCGTACGAGGAGGCGCTGTCCGGCAGCGGCGACCGCGACTTCGGCGGACGCAGTTCCGAAGACCTGTTCATCATGTACACCGGGGGTACCACCGGACGTCCGAAGGGTGTGGTGTGGACGCACGAGGCCATCTGGCGCGTCCTCGCCGGCGGCCTCGACTTCTACACCGGTGAGGCGATCGACGACGAGTACCAGCAGTCGCGGGTCGGGTCGCAGGGGGAGCCGACCCTGTGGTTCGCGTTGCCGCCCCTGATCCACGCCGCCGCGATGATGCCGACGTTCACCGCGCTGTTCAGCGGGAACACGGTGCTGCTGGAATCGAAATTCGACGCCGACCGCACGTGGGACCTCGTCGAGCGGCACCGGGTGCAGATCCTCATCATCACCGGCGACGCGATGGGGCGGCCGCTGATCGAGGCCCTCGACCCGGCCCGGACCGACACGTCGAGTCTCGGTGTGGTCGCGTCGGGCGCCGCGCTGTTCTCCCCGGTGATCAAGGACGCGTTCCTCGAGGCGTTCCCCGGGCTGCTGGTGTCCGATTCGATCGGTGCATCCGAGACCGGTTTCGGTGGAATCGGTTTCGCGACCAAGGGGGAGACGCAGGTGGGTGGTCCCCGGGTCCCGGCGGGGCGCTACGCGTTGGTGATCGACGACGCGGGTCGTCCCGTCGAACCCGGCTCCGGGATCGACGGCTGGTTCGCGAAGGGCGGGTACGTTCCGCAGGGGTACTACAACGACCCGGACAAGACCCGGGAGATCTTCCGGGAGGTCGACGGACAATCGGTCGTCGTCACCGGCGACCGCGCGCGGATAGAGGCCGACGGGTCGATCACCCTGCTCGGTCGCGGCAACATGGTGATCAACACCGGCGGCGAGAAGGTGTTCGCCGAAGAGGTGGAGAGCGCGGTGAAGGCGTACCGCGACGTCTACGACGCCATCGTCGTCGGCGTCCCCGACGAACGGTGGGGGCACCGGGTGTCCGCGGTCGTGCAGGCGCGCGACGGCCGGGGCGTCGACTTCGCCGGCCTCGAGCAGCACGTGCGGCAGAGTCTGGCCGGCTACAAGATTCCGCGGCTGGTGTGGGTGGAGGACGCCGTCCAGCGCACACCGAGCGGCAAACCCGACTACCGCTGGGCCCAGGGCGTCACCAAGCAGCGCGACCCCGACCACCGCACGTGAGCGGCGAAGTGTGCTCGCGCACGCTTCGCCACTCACGTACGGGTCAGGCGGGAGCGCGGACGACCAGGACCGTTCCCGGGAATTCGGCGGCGAGTTCCTGACGGCTGTGCTTCACGGCCGCGGTGCCGTAGCCCTTCTTCCGGGCGTCGGGGGAGATCCAGATCGCGACGTCGACCTCGCGTCCCGACAACTCGCCGAAAACCATGCCGACGGCGGTGTTCTCTTCGGTGTCTTCACACACGAACCACGCGGCGGACTCGTCGTCGACCCGGCTCAGGCCCTCCGCGCGCTCCTTCTCGACCCGCTCCTCGGACCACTGCGTGCCCGTGTCGTCGACCTGTTCGACGCAGCGGCGCCGGAACAGTTCGGCGTCCTCCTCGGTCTGTGTGAACGGGCGGAGGCGGAAGTTGCGGCCTGTGCTCGCAGGCCGGTCCGTCGACGTCCACTCCAGCGTGGCGTCGAGGTCCTTCAGTTCCGTCTGGATGCGGCGCCGCTCGACCTTGGTGAGACGGCGAAAGGTCAGGTTGAGGACGGCTTCCGCGTACGCCTCGGTCGTCTCGAGGAGCCCGGCGACGGTGGTGAGGGCCTCGGAGTGGTCCTCACTGTCGACGATGGCGTCGAGAACCTCGTGCCGCTGCTCGAGTGCGCGCAGCAGGACCGCGGTGAGCTCTCGACGGTCGTGTATCCGATCTTGAACCTGTGTACTCATCTGCAATTCCTCGCCCTCGGCCGTCGTACAAGTCCGTACGCGTCAATACTGCAAGATGTCCTGCGACATGGCACGCGTTACCCGACGGTACATACAGCTATCGGGGCGTGCAGACGACGACGGGGATGGTGCGATCCGTCCAGGCCTGGTAGTTGTCGAAGTCCGCGTACATGTCGACGAGCCGCGGCCACAGTCGCGCGCGTTCCCCGGGGTCCGCCACCTGGGCAGTCATCGGCCGGACCCGCGACTTCACCTGGACCGTCACCTGCGGGTTCGCGCGTAGGTTCAGGTACCACATCGGGTGCTTCGGGAGGCCGCCCTGCGATGCGACGAGGACGATGCGGTCGCCGTCCTCGAGGAACAACAGCGGGCTGATCCGGGGCTCGCCGCTCTTGCGGCCGGTGGTGGTGAGCAGGCAGACAGGCAACCCGCGGGGGAAGGCGCTGCCGACGCGCCACTTGCTGCCCAGCCGCCCGCCCGTCCGCCGGTACAGCACGACGTTCAACTTCGACATCCACTTGATGACGGTGGCCGTCCACTTCGAGTCGAGGCCCGGCGGCCGGGCGGGGGCGGTCGCATTCATCGGGCGGCCCTAGATCCGCTCGATGATGGTGCCGGTGGCGAGCGCGCCGCCGGCGCACATCGTGATCAGGGCCGTCGACCCGTCGGTGCGCTCGAGTTCGTGCAGCGCGGTGGTGATGAGCCGGGACCCGGTGCTGCCCACGGGATGTCCGAGCGCCAGCGCGCCGCCGTTGACGTTCACCCTGTCCATGTCGGGTTCGTGCACCGACGCCCACGACAGCAGGACCGAGGCGAACGCCTCGTTCACCTCGAACAGGTCGAGGTCGCCGATCTTCATGCCGCTGCGTTCGAGGACGCGCGCCGTGGCCTGGACGGGTCCGTCGAGGTGGAATTCGGGTTCGGAACCGACGAGCGCCTGGGAGATGATGCGGGCCCGTGGTTTCAGGCCGAGGGCGCGCGCCCTGGCCTCGTCCATGAGCATGACGGCGGCGGCACCGTCGGAGATCTGCGAGGAGGTGCCCGCAGTGTGGATGCCGCCCTCGAGCACGGGCTTCAGCTTGGCGAGCGATTCCGCGGTGGTGTCGCGCAGACCCTGATCGCGCGTCACGACCCGGCTCTCCCCGGTGAGGTTGCCGTCCTTGTCGACGACGGGTGCCGTCACCTGCAGCACCTCCCGGTCGAAGCGCCCCTCGTCCCACGCCTGCTTGGCACGGGCCTGCGAACGCACTCCGAGGGCTTCGACGTCGGCGCGGGTGATGCCGCGGCGGCGGGCGATGCGCTCGGCGGCCTCGAACTGATTGGGCATGTCGATGTCCCAGTCGGCGGGCCTGCGCGGGCCGGCGTTCTCCCCGACGTTCGCCCCGAGCGGCACCTGGCTCATGGCCTCGATGCCGCAGGCGATTCCGACGTCGATGGCGTCCGTGGCGATCAGGCCCGCGATCAGATGGTTGGCCTGCTGCGCGGAGCCGCACTGACAGTCGATCGTGGTGGCGCCGACCTGCCAGGGCAGTCCGGCGTGCAGCCACGCGGTCCGGGTGATGTTGTTCGATTGCGCACCGGCCTGGGTGACGCAACCACCGATCACCTGCTCCACCAGTTCGGGGTCGATGCCGGAGCGGTCGAGGATGCCCCGCTGAGCGGCGCCGAGGATCTCGGCGGCGTGCAATCCGGACAGCCAGCCACCGCGCTTTCCGATGGGGGTGCGAACTGCCTCGACGATGACGGGTGTGCCCACGGCGGGCTCCTTTCCTTGTTCTCAGAAAATAGAACAGGTTCTGCTATCCGGGCAAGGTCTGATTGAGCTTTCCTTTGCTAGTCGCCCGGCTTGTGCTTCAATGCTAGTAGAACGTGTTCCACATCACTGAGTGGTGTATGGCTGAGGGCAGGAGACAGCAGTGGCGCAGCCCAATCTTCCAGAGGGTTTCGACTTCACCGACCCGGACATCTACGCAGAACGCATCCCCTACCAGGAGTTCGCCGAACTGCGGAAGACTGCGCCGATCTGGTGGAACCCGCAGCCGCCGGAGATCGGTGGCTTCCACGACGACGGCTACTGGGTCGTCAGCAAGCTCGAAGACGTCAAGGAGGTGTCGCGGCGCAGCGACGTCTTCTCCACCCACGAGAACACCGCGATCGTGCGCTTCGCCGACGACATTCCACGCGAGAACATCGAGATGCAGCGCTTCATCCTCATCAACAAGGACGCTCCCGAGCACACGAAACTCCGCAAACTCGTCTCCCGCGGCTTCACACCGCGCGCGATCAACAGCCTGCGCGAAGAACTCACCGAACGCGCCGAGAAGATCGTGAAGGCCGCCGCCGAATCGGGGGCCGGCGACTTCGTCACCCAGGTGGCATGTGAGCTTCCGCTGCAGGCGATCGCCGAACTGCTGGGCGTGCCGCAGGAGGATCGGCTGAAGGTGTTCGACTGGTCGAATCAGATGACGGGCTACGACGACCCCGAACTGGACATCGACCCGAACGCCGCGTCGATGGAGATCCTCGGGTACGCGTACCAGATGGCGGACGAGCGCAAGAAGTGCCCCGCCGACGACATCGTCACGACGCTGATCGAGGCGGACATCGATGGAAATGAGCTCTCTCCCGAGGAATTCGGCTTCTTCGTGATCCTGCTGGCGGTCGCCGGCAACGAGACCACCCGCAATGCCATCACACACGGCATGATGGCGTTCCTCGACCATCCCGATCAGTGGGAGCTCTACAAGAAGGAGCGTCCCAAGACTGCGGCGGACGAGATCGTCCGGTGGGCGACCCCGGTCAACTCGTTTCAGCGCACCGCACTGGAAGACACCGAGCTCGGCGGCGTGCACATCAAGAAAGGTCAGCGGGTCGTAATGCTGTACGGCTCGGCGAATTTCGACGAGGATGCATTCGAGAATCCCGAGAAGTTCGACATCCTGCGGGAGAACAACCCACACGTCGGGTTCGGCGGTACGGGCGCGCACTTCTGCCTCGGAGCCAACCTGGCGCGCCTCGAAATCGACTTGATCTTCAATGCGATTGCGGATCACCTGCCCGATATCAGTAAGCTGGGAGATCCGCGGCGGTTGCGCTCGGGCTGGCTCAACGGTATCAAGGAGTTTCAGGTCGATTACAACACTGCGTCAGGCGGTTGCCCGGTCAGACACTGACCCCCCTGATTCAGCGGCGTCGGAGGGCACCCTCATCCTCTCCGACGCCGCTGTTCCCTTTCTGCCCGAGGAGGGTGGGAGCAGGTCATGACCGTGCGGTCCATCGTCCACGACCTGGGTTTCGGTTTCTCGGCCCCGGGCGACCCGAGCGTCACCGCCGCCCTCGGCGCGTTCCTTCGCGGCCTGGACACCGCGCCGCGCCTGCTCGGGTTCGGCGAGCCCATGCATGGGGAGGAGAGCTTTCTGCTGCTCCGCAATCAGATGTTCCGGTACCTCGTCGAACACGACGGCTACCGATCCCTCGCGATCGAAAGCAGTTGCTTGAAGGGGATACTCGTCGACTCCTTCGTGCGGGGCGCGAACGGCCTGCCGCTCAATGACGTCATGGCACAGGGTTTCAGCCACGGCTTCGGTGAGTCCCGGGCCAACCGCGACCTGGTCCGATGGATGGCCGACCACAACAGCCGACGCGAACCGGGCGAGCAGGTGCGGTTCTTCGGTTTCGACGCCCCCATCGAGATGACGTCCGCCGACAGCCCCCGGCAGGCCCTGACCTTCCTCGACACCTACCTGCGGACCCACCTCGACGAACGGGATCTGCCCTGCACCCCGGACCGGATCTCCGCGCTGATCGGCGACGACGTCCGCTGGAGCGACCCGGCCGTCGCCATGGACCCGGCCCGATCCGTCGGTGCCACCGCCGAAGCCGGACAGTTGCGTCTGATCGCCGACGACCTGATGACGCTGCTGGCGTCGGAGGCTCCTCGCCTCGTCGCTGCGGGCACGCGTGACGATTGGTGGGAGGCCGAACTGCACGGCCGTGTCGCCACCCGCCTGCTCAGCTATCACGCCGGAATGGCAGAGAACTCCCCACGCCGCATCACGAGGCTCCTGGGGATCCGCGACACCCTCATGGCGGACAACCTGTCCGCGCTGGTGCGGAGGGAGACCGATCGGGGCCCGACGTTCGTCTTCGGCCACAACGGCCATCTGATGAAGGGTGAAACCCACTGGGATCTCGCCGGAATGCACCTGCGCTGGTGGTGCGCCGGTGCCCACCTGGACCTGCGGTTCGGCGACGCGTACACGGTCATCGGTTCCGCGGTCGGTGAGGCGCCCGGTCACGGTATCGAACAGCCGCCACCGGGCACCCTCGAGGATCTGCTCTTCGCGGTCGGCGAGAGTTGTCTCGTGCCTGCCGCGGCGGTGGCGGACGCCGTCCGCGGTGCGGAGAAGCGCGCCGACCCGTCGGGCAACTCCACGTACTTCCCGCTGGACCCCGCGTGCCTGGGCGAACTCGACGCCGTCCTGTTCGTCCGGCACCTCGACGAGGCCGCGGGGTGATCCGAATCCTCAGACCTTGCGCAGTGTCTTCATCGCCCGTTCGACCTCCCAGAAGGCCCGCAGCGACGTGATCTTGCCTTCGTCGTTCACGCGGTAGACGAACACGCCCTCGGCGTCGATCTGCGATCCCGCCACCGTGGACCGGATGGTCCCGATGTTCACGTTCTCGTTGCCGCACACCAGTGAATCGGTGATGAGGAATTCGAGCGATTCGGTGGTCGCGATCGTCATGTCGTAGAACCGGGAGATCGCGTCGAGGCCGTGGTGCCCCTTGCCTTCGGGGTCGAAACCCGAGGGACCGACGGGATCTTCGACACACGCGTCCTCGGCGAACAGGGCCAGCCACTCCTCTTTGCGCCTGCCGCTGGCCGCTGCGCGGGACGCCTGTCCGGCGAGGCGGGCAGGATGGTCGGTCGTCGTCATGTCCACACTCCTATCCGATGTACTGGTCTGCGAACTTGCGCAGCGACTCCTGCTTGGCGTCGAGCGGTCCGTCGAAGCCGATGCCGTCGAATACCCACGGGACGACGATCGTGTCGGTCACGCCGGCGTCCGCGAGTTCGGCGTAGCCGTCCTTGCCGAAACGGTCGATGCAGACGGTCTGGATCTCGTACGGCAGATCGGCCCGGCCGTACTCCTCCCGCAGTTCCCGCAGTCGCGCGATGACCTGGACGAGATCGTCGAATTTGATCATCGCCGACGTCCAGCCGTCGCCGACCCGGGCCGCGCGGCGCAGGGCCACGTCGGTGTGCCCGCCGACGTAGAACGGCACCGGCTTCGTCGGGGCCGGGCTCATCTGCAGGCGGTCGAAGTCGTAGAACTCACCGTGATACTCGACCATCCCGCCGCCGAGGATCAGCTTGATGACGTCGATCATCTCGTCGACGCGGGCGCCGCGTTTCGCGTACGGCACCCCGCACCATTCGAATTCCTCGGGTGCCCAGCCGATCCCGACACCGAAACCGAACCGGTTGCCGATGAGGTTGGCCACCGATCCCACCTGGCGGGCCAGGAGCACCGGATTGCGGGACCCCAGCTTGAGGACCTGGGTGTAGAACTCGATCTTCGACGTCACCGCACCCATCGC
The DNA here is from genome assembly GCF_029269925.1 of Rhodococcus sp. T2V. Classification (NCBI taxonomy): domain Bacteria; kingdom Bacillati; phylum Actinomycetota; class Actinomycetes; order Mycobacteriales; family Nocardiaceae; genus Rhodococcus; species Rhodococcus sp. T2V. The sequence continues at coordinate 5,195 of NZ_JARJBD010000119.1, read as the reverse complement.
GGCCGCCGCGATCAGCGGATCCACCCACGGAGTCTCCTCGGTCCACATCCGGGAGCCGTCCGGTGTGTACGGGTAGTCCGCGCTCTGCTTCTCCATGAAGAACAGCGAGTCGGGGAGTGCGATGGACGAGAACCCGCACTCCTCGGCTGTTTTCGCGAGAGCCGGCAACTGATCGAGGGGATTCATGGCGATGCCGACGGTGAATTTCACTGGTGACGTCCCTACTACTAGTTGTTGGGTCGGTCGGAACCGACCACCCACATCGAGAAGTACTGCGAACCGCCGCCGTAGGCGTGGCCGAGTGCCTTGCGCGCGTCCTTCACCTGGTGGTCGCCGGCGCGGTGCATCACCTGCATCGCCGCCTCGGCGAACCGGATCATCCCGGAGGCCCCGATCGGGTTGGACGACAGGACGCCGCCGGACGCGTTGAGCGGGAGCCGGCCGCCGATGGCCGTCTCGCCCGCCTCGGTGAGTTTCCAGCCCTCGCCCTCGGCGACGAAGCCCAGATTCTCGAGCCACATCGGTTCGAACCAGGAGAAGGGGACGTAGATTTCGGCGACGTCGATCTCGTCGAGCGGATCCTTGATTCCCGCGGCCTTCCACAGCGCGGCCGACGCGTCCCGGCCGGCCTGCGGATTCACCTGGTCGCGTCCGGCGAACGTGGTGGGCTCGGTGCGCATCGCGGTCGCGTGAATCCACGCCACCTCGCGACCGTCCGCGACGACCTGCTCGGCAGCCTCCTCGTTGCCGATCACCAGCGCGCAGGCGCCGTCCGAGGACGGGCACGTCTCGTCGTAGCGGATGGGATCCCACAGCATCTGCGAGGCCTGCACCGATTCGAGGGTGATGTCGGGCTGCTTGAGATGGGCGTACGGGTTGAGGCTACCGTTCAGCCGGTCCTTCACCGCCACCATCGCGCCGATGTGTTCGGGTGCGCCGGACCGCCGGATGTACGAGCGGACGTGCGGGGCGAAGTATCCGCCCGCGCCCGCGCCGACCGGCATGTGGAACGGAATCGGGGTGGACAGCGCCCACATGGCGTTCGACTCGGACTGTTTCTCCCACGCCACCGTCAGCACCCGCTTGTGCACCCCCGACTTCACGAGGCTCGCCGCCACGCACGCGGTCGAACCGCCGACCGAGCCGGCGGTGTGCACACGCAGCAGCGGTTTGCCGTTGGCGCCCAGTGCGTCCGACATCGCGAGCTCCGGCATCATCGACCCCTCGAACAGGTCGGGGGCCTTGCCGATCACGACGGCGTCGATGTCGTCCCAGCCCACCCGCGCGTCTTCCATCGCGCGGTCGATCGCCTCGCGCACCAGCCCGGCCATGGACACGTCGTGCCGTTTCGCCACGTAATGGGTCTGACCGGTGCCCAGTACGGCGGCCAATTGATTCGCCATCAGTTGCGTCCCTCCAAGACTGCGACCAGATTCTGTTGCAGCACAGCACCACTCGTGGCGTGCGCCAGCGTGCGCCCGGCGTTGCCGTCCATGATGGCCTTGGCTGCGTAACCTATGCGTTCCAGACCCGCGGAGAACATCGGGTTCCCGCTCAGCGGGCCACCCGACGGGTTGATCGTCGTCGCATCGGACAGTCCGATGGCCTCGCGGAGGATCAGTTCCTGATGGGTGAACGGTCCGTGCAGTTCGGCCACGTCGATACCGCCGACGTCCCCGCCGGTGGCGGCCCGCGCCGACGCCGTCGTCGACGGCGAGACCGTCAGGTCACGGGCGCCGAAGTTCGGGGAGTCGATCCGATGCTCGATCCCGGTGATCCACGCCGGTCGCTCGCACAGCTCTCGGGCACGGTCTCCGGACGCGAGAACGACGGCGGCGGCGCCGTCCGTGATCGGCGCGCAGTCGTGGGCGCGCAACGGATCCGCGACGAAAGGGCTCGCGAGCAGTTCGTTGATGTCGACGTGCCCCGACAACTGGGTGTTAGGGTTGCTCTCGGCCGCAGCCCGGCTGCGCGCGGCCACCGCCGCCATCTCCTCGGACGTCCACTTCCCGGCGTCGAGTCCGAGACGCGCCTGCAGTCCGGCGAGTGACACCGAGTCCAGGGCCAGGGGTGTGACCAGGTAGGGGTCGAGTTGCATCGAGAGGACCTTGCGGAGGTTGCCCGCCGATGACTTGCCGAAGCCGTACACCAGGGCGGTGTCGACCTCGCCGGTCATGATCTTGATCCAGGCCTCGTAGAACGCCCAGGCCGCGTCCATCTCGACGTGCGACTCGTTGATCGGGGGTACCGCACCGATCGAGTCGACCGCCGAGATGAAGGAGAACGCACGGCCGGCCAGGTAGTCCGAGGAGCCCGAGCACCAGAAACCGATGTCGGACTTGGTGATTCCCAGTTCCTCGTACAGCTGCTGGAAGCAGGGAACCAGCATCTCGACGCCGTTGGTGGTGCCGGAGGTCTCACGCACGTGCGGTGCGTGCGCGAATCCGACGACTGCGATATCTGTCATTGTGCCGCGCCCTCACAGGTGGTGTTTGTAGGTGTCGTACTCGGCGTCGGGCTCGCCCGTCGGCCGGAAGTACTCGATGTTCTCGAGCGTGTAGTCCCACTCCTCGCGGGGCTTCCACTTGGCCTCCACTCGCATGCCCATCCGCACGTCGGCGGCGTCGCAGTCGAGGATCAGGTGCAGGAACGCGATGTCCGCGCCGTCGAGCAGCACGTAGGCGGCGACGTACGGCGGCGTGATCCGCTGCCCGAGGAAGGGGACGTTCACGATGCAGAACGTCGTGACGATGCCCCGGTCCGGCAGTTCCACCTGCTCCTTCGTCGGGATGCCGTCGGTGGGGTTGGCGCTGCGCGGCGGGATGTACACCTTGCCGCCCGGTCCGGTGCGGCCACCGATCAGCTTGCCCTCCTTCAATCCTCGGAGGTAGAAGCTCTCCTCGGCGGACGCGGAGTGCAGGTAGTCGAGATCGATCGGCGTCGTGATCATCGTGACCGGTTCCGACTCCGACGGCGGTCCGGATTCGCCGGTCGACTCCCCGGGTTCGAAGCACGCGATGTCCTGGATCCGCCCGACGCGTTCCTGCGCCCACCGCGCCCGCACCCGCATGCCGGTGCTCATTCCGGCGGGGGAGGCGACGTCCACGGCGTGCACCAGGGACGTGTCGGCGCCGTCCAGCTTGATCAGCGCCCACGCGAACGGGGTGGTGAGTGGCTGTCCGGCAATCGGTTCCGGCATCCACGTCCAGCTCACCACGGTCCCGGCGTCGGAGACCCCGACGAAGTCGGTGAGGGGTTCGGCGGTGTTCGGGTCGAATTCGGGCGGCGGGACGTAGACGCGTCCGTCCGAGCCGCGGGCGCCGATGACCTTGCGGTCGCGCAGCGCGGTCACGAAGGCTCCGATGGTCGGGCCCACCGATCGCGTGTAGTCGAATTGAAGTTTCAGCGGGGCGCTCAACGGTTCGTTCGAGAATTTTTCGGCCACCGCGCTCTTTCCCATGCTCACAACTTCGAGTAGAACAGGTTCTAGTGTTTGTGGCAAGGGTCACTTCTGACGACGGTCGATGCGGAGGCACACGATGAAGCTCGGGTTGCAACTGGGATACTGGGGCGCACAGCCGCCGGCGAATGCCCCGGAGTTGATCGCCGCTGCCGAAGCCGAAGGATTCGACGCCGTCTTCGCCGCCGAATCGTGGGGATCCGACGCATTCACCCCCCTCGCCTGGTGGGGGTCGAGCACCGACCGCGTCCGGCTCGGCACGTCCGTCGTCCAGATCTCGGCGCGTACACCCACCAGCACCGCCATGCACGCCCTCACCCTCGACCACCTCAGCGGCGGCCGCGCCATCCTCGGCCTCGGCGTCTCCGGACCGCAGGTCGTCGAAGGCTGGTACGGGCAGCCGTTCACCAAACCGCTCGCCCGCACCCGCGAATACGTCTCCATCGTCCGCAAGGTGCTGTCGCGGCGGGAACCCGTCACCAGCGACGGCCCGCACTTCCCCCTGCCCTACACCGGTCCCGGCAGCACCGGCCTGGGGAAACCGCTCAAACCCATCACTCACCCACTCCGCGCCGACATCCCGATCTGGCTCGGCGCCGAAGGTCCCAAGAACGTCGCGCTCACCGCCGAGATCGCCGACGGCTGGCTCGCCATCTACTACTCACCCCGCCTCGCGCCCATGTACAACGAATGGCTCGACGAAGGCTTCGCCCGCCCCGGCGCCCGACGCAGCCGCGAAGAATTCGAAGTCGCGGCCACCTGCCAAGTCATCGTCACCGACGACAGGGACGCCGCCATCGCCGGCCTCAAACCGATCACCGCCCTCTACGTCGGCGGCATGGGCGCCCCCGAACTCAACTTCCACGCCCAGGTCTACACCCGCATGGGCTACGGCGAACAGGTCGACGAAATCGGACGCCTCTTCCGCGCAGGCCGCAAGGACGAAGCCGCCGCCGTCGTCCCCGACGAGATGGTCACCGAAACCATGATCATCGGCAACGTCGACGAAGTCCGCGCCGACGTCAAACGCTGGGCCGACGCCGGCGTCACCATGCTCCTCGTCTCCTGCCGCGACGCCGACCACGTCCGCGAACTCTCCGCCGCGGTCCTGGGCTGACCCCTCCGGCTGACCTCCGCGCCCCTCGGCTGCCCCGCCCCTCGGCTGCCCCCGGGTCTTGGTCCTCGGATGAACGGGACGCTCGTTGCGTTAGATCGAACGAGCGTCCCGTTCGTCCGAGCCGGGAACGTGGGTTATCCACAGGGCGCAGATTCGGCCTGTTGCGACGCACCCTCCGCTGGCAGCATGAGGTGATGCGACGGGGGAATTGGGGTCAGCGGCCGGAGTTGCTCGATCAGGTGGGGGTGGCCGGCGTCGTCCGGTCGTCGGAACTCGAACGCCTCGGATTGGCTCGATCGACGATCTCGGCGCGGTGTCGGTCCGGTGGACCGTGGCAGCGCCTCCTTCCAGGAATCGTGCTCCTCCAGAACGGGCAGCCGTCGTTCCAGCACAGAGTGCTCGCAGCTCTTCTGTTCTGCGGCCGGGACTCCCTCGTCACGGGACGTTCGGCCCTGCGGTGTCACGGTTTCGGGAGCTACTCCGGCGACGTGGATGTTCTCGTCGCGGTCGATCGTCGGGTGCAGTCCACGGGTTTCGTCAAGGTCGAGCGCACGTCGCGCATGCCTAGGAGCCCGCTGATTTATCGAGGCGGTGGGGGTTGGCGGTGTGGGAGAATGC
>NZ_JARJBD010000118.1:0-25737 GCF_029269925.1 Rhodococcus sp. T2V | reverse complement strand
CGGTTACGCCCCGAACCGCCGTCCCGGCCAGGTCGGCTTCACCCAGCACGCCTGAGTTCCCGCGCCCGAGGGATTTCGTCACGAACGGGGAGGGAGCCGGAGGATTCGCTGCTCCTGCCGAGCACGCCCGGCTCCCTCCCCACACCCTTTACCAATCCTGTCGGCCATAGGAGGCCTCATGGGACCGAACACCACCACCGCCCCGGACACCATCGGCGAGACCGCTGCGCCGGCCCGACGGTCGCGCGTATACCCCTGGATCGTCTTCGCCCTCACGTTCGGACTGCTGCTGTCGGACTACATGTCACGCCAGGTTCTCAGCGCCGTCTTCCCGCTCCTCAAAACCGAATGGGCGCTGACCGATTCACAGCTGGCGTCGCTCAGCAGCATCGTCGCTCTCATGGTCGGCCTGCTGACGCTCCCGCTGTCGCTGCTGGCCGACCGGTGGGGCCGGGTCAAGAGCCTGCTTCTCATGGCCGTCCTGTGGAGCGCCGCCACGCTGCTCTGTGCGCTCGCCACCAACTACGAGCAGATGCTCGGCGCCAGATTCCTCGTCGGTGTCGGCGAAGCCGCCTACGGCAGTGTCGGCATCGCGGTGGTGCTCAGCGTGTTCGCCCCGCGCGTGCACTCCGCGCTCAGCGGCGCCTTCATGGGCGGCGGATCGTTCGGTTCCGTGATCGGTGTCGCCCTCGGCGGCGTCATCGCCGTCAACCTCGGCTGGCGCTGGTCGTTCGCCGCGATGGCCGTCTTCGGCCTGATCCTCGTCGCCCTGTTCCGTGCTCTCGTATCCGAACGGAAACTGACGGACGCCGCCGTCCTCGACGACCCCGCCGACACACCCACCGGTTTCCGGGCACCGCTCTCGAGCCTCTTCTCCACACCCGCCGTCGTGCTGGCGTACATCGGTGGCGGTCTGCAGATGTTCACCGCGGGCGTCCTGCTGGCGTGGCTGCCGAGTTTCTTCAACCGGTCGTACGGCCTCGCCCCCGACAAGGCCGGCGCGATGGCGTCGATCTTCGTCCTCGCCGTCGGCAGCGGCATGGTGGTGTGCGGCATCATCACCGACCGTGTGAGCCGGAACGATCCCACCAAGAAATGGACCACGGCTGTCGTGTACGGCGTGCTCTCGCTCGTGTTCCTCGGAGCCGGTTTCCAGATGCCGTCCGGTTCCACCCAGCTGATCCTGATCGGTATCGGCGCCTTCTTCTCCGCCGGCTCGTCCGGCCCGATCGCCGCGATGGTCGCGAACCTCACCCACTCCTCGGTGCGTGCCTCGGCCTTCGGCACCCTCACACTCGCCAACAACCTTCTCGGACTGGCACTCGGCCCGTTCGTCGTCGGACTGCTCGCCGACCGCTTCGGCCTCGTCACCGCCCTGCAGATCGCGCCCCTGATCTACGTCGTCGCGATCGTCGCCCTGATTCTCGGCGAACGTGCCTACCCGGCCGGACGCCGCAAGCTCGCCGCCCTTACCGCCATCTCTTAGGAAACTGGAGCCGACCGTGACCACCTCCACCGAACCGACCGTGGTGATCGTGCCCGGACTGCGCGATCACGTCGCCGACCACTGGCAGACGTTGCTCGCCGAGCGACTCGACAACGTGCGGACGGTGCCGCCGCTCGAGCGGGACAAGCTCAGTCTCGCCGCGCGGATCGACGCCCTCGACACCGTTCTCACCGACATCGACGGCCCGGTGGTGCTCGTCGCGCACAGCGCGGGCGTGGCGATCACGGTGCACTGGGCCCAGGAGGCGTCCCGTCCCGTTCAGGGCGCCCTGCTGGCCACCCCACCGGACTTCGAGGAGCCGCTGCCCGCGGGCTACCCCGCGCGCGAGGACCTCGACGCCAACGGCTGGAATCCCGTTCCCCGGCGCCGGCTCCCGTTCCCCAGCATCGTGGCGGCGAGCACCGACGACCCGCTGGCCCGGTTCCGCCGGGTCGCCGGGATGGCCGAAGCGTGGGGCAGCAAGCTCGTCGACCTCGGCGCCGTCGGTCACCTCAACCCGGCCGCCGGCTACGGGTACTGGCCGTACGCCGAAGAGCTGCTCCGCGAGCTGATCAACTCGACCGCCGCCACCGCTGCGTCGTTCGCGTAGCGCGACGGCACCGTTCCCCCGACGAGAAAGTTCACCGTGCTCAACCTCTCCGTACTCCTCGAAGACTCGGCCCGCCGATTCCCCGACCGCGTCGCCCTGGTGCTCGATGACCAGCGGATGACCTACGCCGACCTCGACGCCCAGTCGAACCGGGTCGCGAACCTGCTGGTGTCGGCCGGCATCGAACCCGGCGACACGATCGCGCTGTCGTGCCCCAACATTCCGCAGTTCCCCGTCGTCTACTACGGCATCCTCAAGGCGGGTGCGGTGGTCGTGCCGCTCAACGTTCTGCTCAAGGATCGCGAGATCGCGTATCACCTCGACGATTCCGATGCCAAGGCCTACTTCTGCTTCGAGGGCACCCCCGAACTGCCGATGGGCGAGTACGGACTGTCCGGCTTCGCGCAGAGTCCCCGCTGCCGCGCCCTGTTCCGCATCACCACCGACCCGGCCGCGCCCGCCATGATCGACGGCGTCGGGACGCTCGCCGACGCCCTCGCGCGGCACGACAGCAACTTCGACGCCGTGGTCCGCGAACCCGGGGACACCGCCGTCATCCTGTACACGAGCGGCACCACCGGAAAACCCAAGGGCGCCGAACTCACCCACGCCAACATGGCGCTGAACGCGCTGACCGCCAACCGGCTGTTCGACAGCACACCCTCGACCCACGACCGGTATCTGGTGACGCTGCCGCTGTTCCACTCCTTCGGCCAGACCGTCACCCTCAACGCAGGCATCTCGGTGGGCGCGACCCTCGTGTTGCTGCCCCGCTTCGAGGCCCGGGCCGCACTCGACCTCATCGAGCGGGAGGACATCACCGTCTTCGCGGGTGTGCCCACCATGTACTGGGGTCTGCTCGGCGCCCTCGACGAACATCCCGTCGACATCGACCGCATCGCCCGGAACATGCGCCGTGCCATCTCCGGCGGCGCCGCGCTGCCCGTGGAGATCCTCACCCGGTTCGCCGACCGCTTCGGCGTGCAGATCCTCGAGGGCTACGGGCTGTCCGAGACGTCGCCGCTCGCGACGTTCAGCGATCCCGCTCTCGAACCCCGGCCCGGATCGATCGGCGTTCCCGTCTGGGGCATCCAGGCGCGTCTCGTCGACAAGGACTGGAACACCGTCACCGGGACCGATCAGATCGGCGAGATCGCGCTGCGCGGTCACAACATCATGAAGGGCTACTACAACCGCCCCGACGCCACCGCGGAAGTGCTGCGCGACGGCTGGTTCCGCACCGGCGACCTCGCGCGGGTCGACGAGGACGGCTTCTACTACATCGTCGACCGCGCCAAGGACCTCATCGTGCGCGGCGGTTTCAACGTCTATCCCCGCGAGATCGAGGACGTCCTCATCGGGCACGACGCCGTCTCCCTCGCCGCCGTCGTCGGTGTCCCCGACGACAGCCACGGCGAGGAGGTCAAGGCTTACGTCATCCTCGAACCGGGCGCACAGATCACCCCCGGCGAGCTGATCGCCTGGTCCAAGCAGCAGATGGCGAGCTACAAATACCCTCGCACCGTCGAATTCGTCGACTCCCTGCCGATGACCGCCACCGGCAAGATCCTCAAACGCGAACTCGGCAGGAGCCCCGCCGCATGACCACGACTGTTGCCCAGGCGACCCCCGACGAGCTGACCGCTCCGCTCGACCTCCTCCTCACCCGCGGAACCCGCGGCGTCGCCGCCCGGATGCTCCCCGACAGCTCCTGGAGCCGGTTCGGCATCAGCCTCGCCGGCAGGCCCCGCACGGTCGCCCTGCGCGGCGGGGCCCTCGTCCGTGAACTCGGTGCGATCGTCGCCGGCACCTCCGATCGGGCTCCCGCCAAGGCGGACAAGCGTTTCGGCGATGCCGCGTGGCAGCAGAATCCCGCCCTGCGGCGGGCCATGCAGGCGTATCTCGCCACCTCGCACACCGCCACTGCCCTGCTCGAGGACGCCGACCTGGACTGGCGCGATCACGAACGGATGCGGTTCGTCTTCGACAACCTGGTCGAAGGTCTGTCGCCGACCAACAATCCGTTCCTCAGCCCGCTCGGGTGGAAGGCGATGGTGGACACCGGCGGACTCAGTGCCGTACGCGGTGTCCGGGCCTTCCTCCGCGACATGCAGTCGAGTCCGCGGGTGCCTGCCATGGTCGAACCCGACGCGTTCGAGGTCGGGGAGCACGTGGCGGCGACGAAGGGTGCCGTGGTCTTCCAGACCCGCACCTTCGAGCTGATCCACTATGCGCCGCAGACGGAGACGGTCCACGCCACACCGCTGCTGATCGTCCCGCCCGTCATCAACAAGTACTACATCCTCGACATCGCACCGGGCCGCAGCCTGATCGAGCACCTCGTGCAGCAGGGACAGCAGGTCTTCGCGATCTCCTGGCGCAACCCCCACGCCCGGCACCGGGACTGGGGTGCCGACACGTACGGTGCCGCGATCCTGGAGGCTCTCGACGCGGTGCAGTGCATCGCCGGAACCACGAGCGCGCACGTCCTCGGCACCTGCTCGGGCGGCATTCTCGCCGCCATGGTCGCCGCACACCTCACCGAGATCGGCGAGGGCGACCGTATCGCCGGCCTCACCCTGGCCGTGACCGTTCTCGATCAGACCCGCGCCGGAACGGCGTCGGCCATGATGAGCGAGCGTGCCGCTGCCGCGGCGATCCGGGACTCGGCCGCCAAGGGATTCCTCGACGGTCGCACGCTCGCGGAGATGTTCGCATGGCTGCGTCCCACCGATCTGGTGTGGCGGTACTGGGTCAACAACTACGTGCAGGGCCGGTCTCCGGCCGCGTTCGACGTGCTGTTCTGGAACTCGGACACCACCCGCATGGCGGCGGCACTGCACCGCGACCTCGTGCTGCTCGGCCTGCGCAACGCGCTGACGATCCCCGGTGCCGCCACCATGCTCGGCACGCCCGTCGACCTCGGCACGGTGACCGCGGATTCGTACGTGGTCGGCGGGTCCGCCGACCACCTCTGCCCGTGGCAGTCGACCTACCGCAGCGCTCGCCTCCTCGGCAGCAAGGACGCCCGGTTCGTGCTGTCGTCGAACGGACACATCGCCTCACTCGTGAACCCGCCGGGCAATCCGCGGGCGTCCTACCGGTTCGGCGAACCCGTCTCCGAGACGCCGGACGCGTGGCTCGCCACCGCGGAGACTGCGACGGACTCGTGGTGGACCGATTACGCGCACTGGCTCGCCGAACGCAGCGGACCCGACGTCGACGCACCCCACAGCCTCGGTGCCCGCCAGTACCCGCCGCTGGCGCCCGCCCCCGGCACCTATGTGCACCACTCCTGACCCGCACGTCACCGACAGAGGAACACCATGACCCTGCATCTCACCCATCCCGCCGAACTCGTCGAGCTGGTCGGCCGGACCATCGGTACCACTGGCCCCTACAAGGTCCTGCAAGACCAGGTGAACCTGTTCGCGGAGGCGACCGGCGACTTCCAGTGGATTCACACCGACCCGGATCGCGCCGCCGACGGACCCTTCGGCGGCACTATCGCACACGGGTATCTGACGCTGTCGCTGGCGCCGAGCATCCTCGCGGAGGCACTCACCGTCGACGGCGTCGACGCCGCCCTCAACTACGGACTGAACAAGGTCCGGTTCCCGGCGCCGCTTCCGGTCGGATCCGTCCTGCGCGCCACCGTGGCTCTCACCGCAGCCGAACAGAAGCCCGCCGGCGTCGAAGCAGTGTTCCGGCTGACCTACGAGATCGACGGCGGAACCCGTCCGGTGTGCGTCGCCGACGTCGTGGTGCTCTACACGTGACGGTGACCGAACTGTTCGGCAGCCGCGACCGGTTCGAGGACAGGGTCGTTCCGGTATGCGGACTGCGGATCCGGGTGCGGATCCGCACCGGCACCGGGGTGCCCCTGGTGCTGTGCAACGGCATCGGGGCCGGCCTGGAAGTGCTCGAACCGCTGGTCGCCGCACTGAATCCGGCCGCGACGATCATCAGCTTCGACGTCCCGGGCACCGGAGGGTCACCTGCCTCCCCGGTTCCGTACGCAATCCCGGCCCTCGCCTGCGGTCTGAGCCGGTTGCTCGACGAGATCGGGGTCGGCACCGTCGACGTCCTCGGGTTGTCGTGGGGCGGAGCGCTGGCCCAGCAGTTCGCCCTGCAGCACCCGCGGCGGTGCCGTCGTCTCGTCCTCGTCGCCACCGGCACCGGAGCCCTCATGATTCCGGGTCATCCGCGCGTGCTCTCGAAGATGCTGACCCCGAGGCGGTTCACCGACCCCGCCTACGCGTCGGCCGTCGCCGGCGACCTGTACGGCGGCGCCGCCCGCCGTTCCGGCGGCGACCGTGACGTGGCGCGGATCTTCGGGAAGCAGCGGCAGACCGGCTCCCGGGTCGGCTATCTCCACCAACTCCTCGCGGGCGCCCTGTGGACGAGCCTTCCCGTCCTGCCACTGATCCGGCAGCCCACGCTCGTCGTGGCGGGCACCGACGACCCGATCATTCCCGTACTCAACGCGCGCATCATGAACGCACTGCTGCCACACGCGACGCTGCACATCCACGCCGGCGGGCACATCGACATCGTCACCGACGCATCCGGACTCGCACCGGTCGTCACCGGGTTCCTCGCACACCCGGAAAAGGGTGAATCCACGTAGGACGCCCCCTGCACGTGGGAGACTCGGGTCTGGGAATCACCGCTCGGCGCGACACCACAGTGGCCGGTCGGCTCAGGAGGTGCCCGTGTCCGAAGACCGAACCAACAGCTCGGGTACCGACCTCGAGGGGTCGCAGCGGCTGCTCGCCCTGCTGCTGGCGATGGCGATGTTCGTGCTCGTCGTCGACACCTCACTGATGAACGTGTCGATCTCAGCCGTGGTCCGCGACCTCGGCACGACCGTCAGCGGCGTCCAGGCGGCGATCGCACTCGAGGCATTGGTGTCGGCCGCGTTCATCCTGATCGGCGGCAAGGTCGGCGACCTGATCGGACGCAAACGGGCGTACGTGATCGGTCTGCTCGGGTATGCCGTGGGCGCATCCGCGATGGCGCTCGCGCAGAGCCTGACGGCGATCATCGTGTTCTGGGCGATCCTCGGCGGAATCGGTGCGTCACTGCTGTTGCCCGCCATGCAGTCCCTGATCCACGGCAACTTCGAAGGCGACGCGCAGAAGAAGGTCTACGCATTGGTCGGCGCGGCGGCGGCGATCGCCGCCGCCGTCGGACCGCTCCTCGGAGGTTTCATCACCACCTACCTGTCGTGGCGCGTCGCATTCGTGCTCGAGGTCGTCATCATCGCGATCGTGCTGTCCGGGATCCGACTCGTCCGCGACGTGCCCTACACCGGGCCCCGGGGAATCGACACGGTGGGTGCGGGCCTCTCCGTCCTCGGGATGGGCGGCATCGTGCTGGGAATCCTCGTGTGGCAGGAAGGCGGCGAAGCGGTGGCCGCCCTGCTGGTCGTGGGTGCGCTGGGGCTGGCCGGACTGGGGTACTGGCTCGTGCGGCGCAAGCGTCGTGGGGAACCGCCGCTGCTGGACCCCGATCTGTTCCGCTCCACAGTGTTCAGGCTGGGAATCTCGCAGCAGATGCTCCAGCAGATAGCGTTGGGCGGCACGATGATCGCCCTGCCGATCTACCTCCAGATGGTGCTCGAGTACAACGCCATGCAGGCGGGACTGTCGCTCGCCCCCCTCTCGCTCAGCATGTTCGGGGTGGCGCTGCTGGCGGGCAAGAAGGCGGGAGATCGCAGCCCCAGCACCATCATCCGCTGGGGATTCGTCCTCGTCACGATCGGCGTCGCAATCCTGATCCCGATCGTGCCGCGGGCCGAGTTCGGCTGGGCATTGCTGCTCCCGCTGGCGATCGCGGGCTCGGGGCTGGGTTTGCTGGTATCCCAACTCAACAACTACACGCTCGCCCCGATCTCGGAGGAGCACATCAGCGAGGCCGCGGGCGCGAACTCCGCAGCGGGATCGTTCGGGCTGTCGTTCGGACTGGCGTTCGCCGGCGCCATCATGCTGGCGACACTGTCCATCACGTTCACCGCCATGGCACAATCGAGCACCGTCCTCCCGCCGGCCGATCAGCAGCACGTGGCGCAGGTACTCGAGGACGACGCCGAGGTCATGAGCAACACCCAACTCGAACAACTCCTCGTCGGTCAGCCACCCGAGATACGAGACGAGGTGGTCCGAATCAACACCGACGCACGGCCACTCGCCCTGCAGGTGGCGCTGCTCGTACCCCTCCTCGCCGGTCTCGCCGGACTGCTCAACTCGTTCCGCATGAGACGAGCACAGGACCTCGCGCCGCCGCAACCGTGACGACGGATCAGCCGTCCGCCCCCATCTCGGCGAGCACGGTGCGCAATCGCTCGTTGTCCGCCGGGGTCCAGCCGTCCGGCGCCAGGATCGCGCTCCACGCATCCGCGATGTCGACGACGTAGGTATGCCCGTGCCCGTCGGGGACGCCCGTCGACACCGCCATGTCCGCCGCAACTTGGAGGAACGTCACAAACGGGAACCATTGCGTGCTGTCCAGGACGTCGTACCCGCGCTCCTCCTTCAGCCAGTCGGGCTCCCTCACCAGCAGTTCCGGCGACCACCAGACGATCGGGTCGGACGCGTGCTGCAGGTACACCATCCGTGGCTTCCCCCACGGGGTGTCGGGGCGGGGCAGATCCTCCGGCGCCCGCGCACCGAAGCGCACGGTCTCGCCCTGCTCGTAGATCGGAAGCCATTCGGGTGAGCCGGGATCCCGGTTGGTCGTCACGTCGGTCCAGATCTCGTTCGCGTTCGGCGGTCCGGTAAACAGAACCCCGTCGGAACGCGCCTCGACGTCGTCGACGCTGCCGAACGCGCTCTCGCCGCCGAAGGAGCCCAGGCTCTCCCCCATCACGACGAGTTTCGGACGGGTCTCCGGTGGCAACTGCTTCCACTTGTCGTACACCGCGTCGAATTGCGCCTCGCCCGCCTGGCGGGCCCGCTCCTTGTCCACGAGGAACGACAGCCAGCTGGGGAGATACGAGTACTGCAACCCGACGATCGCGGTGTCGCCGTTGTACATGTACTCGACCGAGGAGGCGAGGCTCTCGTTGATCCATCCGGTGCCGGTGGTGGTCGCCACGCCGATCACCGCGCGATCGAACCCGCCGGCCCGTTCGAGTTCGTCCGCTGCCAGTTGGGCACTCTCCCGGATCGAATCGCCACCGCTGGCGAGCCCGGCGTAGGTCCGGATCGGCTCCAGTGCGGGCCGTCCGCCGTTGAAGGCGGACAGTTCCTCGACGGTCGGGCCACGCGAGATGAACGACCGGCCCTGCCTTCCCAGCGAATCCCACGTGACCAGCGATTCCGGTCCGCCCGAACGCAGCGGCGTCGTGGGCGGTTCGTCACCGGCCTTGGTCTCCTGGTTGACGGCGGCGAACGAATTGTTCAGCCCGGTCATGATCACGCGCACCGCCACCCCGTTGAGGAGTGCGAACAGCAGAGCCACCGTGAGTACGCCGATCACCGTCGCCGAGATCCGCCGCGGCACCACCCGGCTGATCTCGCGTTCGACCGACCGCACCGCCCGCAACAGCAGCCGGGAGATCGCAACCAACAGGACGAAGATCAGCACCGCCACGATCACCGTCACGACGTAGCCCGTCCACGGGAACGACGCGGCGCTCATCAGCGCCCGGAGCTCATCCTGCCAATTGGCGAACCACACCAGCATCGCCGCGGTGCCGACGACCCCGATCACCAACGCCCCCCGCCGAACCCAGGTCTTCACAGGCTCCGACGGCTCCCGCCGCACGAGATGACGAACCAGCACGGAACCCACAAATCCGAGGGCGTAGCCGACGGCCGCCGAGACGCCGGTGACCAATCCCTGGAAGAACGGGCCCCGCGGCAGCAGCGTCGGTGTCAACGACAGCCACACGAACAGGACGGCGACGACCAAGCCCCCGAACGCATATCGGTGCGGCAGCCAGCGGCGGTGACGCTCGGGCGGTGGTGACGATCCGAGTTCGTCGGTCATCTCATCCTCTCCGTGACGGGGCGGACGCGACGATCCCTCGTGCCGCGTTGGAACAACGCCCTAGACGCTCTCCTCGTAGCCCGGATGCCACGTCGCCACGGCCCAGATCACGAACACGTCGAGCAGAATGATGACGATCGACCACAACGGGTAGTGGGGCAGCCACAGGAAATTCGCGAGTATCGACAGCGCGCAGATCACCATTGCGCCGACACGGGCCCACGTCGCACCGGTGAACAGCATGACGCCGACGAGCGCGACGATCACGCCGAGCACGAGGTGGATCCACCCCCACGCCGTCGTGTCGAACTGGTAGACGTATTCCGGCCCGGCCACGACCAGGTCGTCCTTCATCAGCGCCGAGATACCCGAGAGCACGTGCAGTATTCCGATAGTGAGCAAAACTATCGCTGCCACCATGGACGTGGCGGCGGCGACCCCCTGCTTGGCCAACGATTGATCGGACATGACGATCCCCTTCCCCGGATACGTGGTGGGATGCAGACATTGTCTGCCGCCGCGTCGCGCAACGTCAACATACGCCCGGTACCGGAATCTCGCTGACAGCAGCAATCCGACGGGGGATACTCGTTATACCAGTTCATTTCGTACGTTGACGAAAGAGGAACGGTCATGTCCGAGGAATCACTGGTCAAACAAGGTGTGGCAAAGGGAACCTCGATGGGCGGGGCGGTTCTCCTCGTCACCGTCGGCGCGCTCGAATTCCTCCAAGGTATCTCCGCAATCGCCAAGGACGACGTCATCGTCGTCGGCGTCGAGTACACCTACAAATTCGACGTCACCGCGTGGGGATGGTTCCATCTCGTCTTCGGCGTGATCATCGCTGCGGTCGGCATCGCGTTGTTCACCGGAGCGACCTGGGCCCGCGTCGGCGCCATGGTGCTCTGCGCCGTCTCGATCTTCGTCAACTTCCTGTGGCTGCCGTACTACCCCCTGTGGGCGATCACGATCATCGCGCTGAATGCGGTTGTGATCTGGGCGGTTGCCACCTGGAACCCAGACGAGGCCTGACCGACCATGAACGAGGCCTCGAGCGCGGACGCACTCGGCAAGGACGAACGCGCCGAACTACTCCGGTTGCGCGACGAAGTCACCACACTGCGAGCCCAGGCGGCGGGTGAAGCTGCCGGTGTTCCCGCCGAACCGGTTTCCCGCCCACCCCACAACGGGCTGCGCTGGACCGCGGTGACGATCCTGCTGATCCTGGTCGCCGTCCTCGCGGTCGCGTCGGTGACCGCACGCTTCACCCGCAGCCAGATCCTCGACACCGACCGCTACGTGAGCACGGTCGCGCCGCTGGGCTCGAATCCCGCACTGCAGGCGGATGTCACCAATCAGATCACCGACGAGATTTTCGCGCGAGTCGACGTCGAGGGTCTTACCACTCAGGCCCTGACCGCACTGACCGACGTGGCGAATCTCTCCGCGAACGCGCCGCGTCTCGATCAGGCAGTGGTCGGCCTCGCACCGGTGATCACCAGCCAGGCAAAGAACTTCGTCCACGACACGGTCAGCTCGCTCGTGCGATCCCAGCAGTTCGAGGACCTGTGGATCCAGGCGAACCGGGCCGCGCACAACGCACTCGTGGCAGTGATGACGGGAAACTACGGCCTCAGCTCGGTGGAAGTCGACCAGAGTGGCACCGTCAGCATCTCCCTCGGCACGGTCATCGACCGCGTGAAGTCGGAACTCGCCGGCCGCGGCTTCGCGTTCGCCGACAAGATCCCGTCGGTGGACAAGCAATTCGTGCTCTTCCAATCTCCAGAACTCGTGAAGGCGCAGCGCGCCGTCAACGCACTCGACAAGGCGTCGGCGATCCTCCCGTGGCTGGGCATCGCCTGCGCCGCCGCCGCGGTGGCCGTCGCACCCACCGGCCGGAGGCTCCGCGCCCTCGCGCTGGTGGGACTCGCGATCGCACTCGGAATGCTCGCTCTCGCAATCGGGATTCTCATCGGACGGGCCATCTATCTCGACAGCGTCCCACCCGACATCCTGTCGCCCGATGCGGC
Source organism: Rhodococcus sp. T2V (assembly GCF_029269925.1). NCBI lineage: Bacteria > Bacillati > Actinomycetota > Actinomycetes > Mycobacteriales > Nocardiaceae > Rhodococcus > Rhodococcus sp. T2V. Next base: position 13,616 of record NZ_JARJBD010000118.1, on the reverse strand, counting down.
GACGGCCGTCATCGACACGGTCCTCATCCCGCTGCGGACGAGCCTGCGCGCGGTGGCGGTACTGGGCCTGGTGATCGCACTCGGCGCCTACCTCATCGGTGGCTCGTCCTCGGCGACCGCCGTGCGTCGCGGCTACGGGCAGGCACTCGACTTCGTTCGGCGGTCCGGCAGCGGCCGGCCACCGAACGAGGTGGAGCGGTGGGCCTACCAGCTCCGCATTCCGTTGCGCTGCGCGGTGATCGGTATCGCCGCGGTACTGCTGATGTTCTGGCGCTACCCCACCGGACTGGTCGTGCTGTGGATCGTCATCATCGGCCTGCTGGCGCTCGTGGCGATCGAGTTGCTCATCCGTCCGGCCCGCACAGCCGCCGCGGCGACGGACGCTATGCCAGCGTCTTCGCCTTGATCGACTGGAACTCGGCCTCGGTGATCGCCCCGGAGTCGAGGAGCGCCTTGGCATCCGAGATCTGCTGAGCCGGAGACTGCCCGGCGACGTCCCGAATGTAGGTGTCCTGCGCCTGCTTCACTTCCTGGGCGGCCGCCATCGACCGCTTCGCCATGCCGTCGCTGTTGACGATCAGGTAGATCAGCGCCGACAGGAACGGAACGAAGAACAGGAAGAAGATCCAGATCGCTTTCACCCAACCCGAAGTGTCGCGGTCCCGGAACAGATCGGTGATGATCGAGAACAACACCGTCAGGTACGCCACGAAGGCGAAACAGACGAAGATGAACCAGAAAAACTCCCAGAAGCCTTCCATTTTCGGTGCTCCGTCCACTCGGTGTTGCGGTCAGGAGGCCAGAATTCTGGCCTTCTCCGTGTTGAACTCTTCCTCGGTGAGAACCCCCTGATCGCGAAGTTCACCGAGTTGTTTCAGGGCGGCGATACGATCCGTGCCGCCCGCCTGCGGCGCGGGCTGCGCCGGCGGCGGGGGCGGGGGCGGGGGCGGGGGCGCCTGCTGTTGCGGGGCAGGTTGATTCGCCGCCCACCGCTGCCCTTGCCTTCGCGAAACCCGGTTGGAGACGGCGGTCGCGGTGCCCGCCACGACGGCGGTCCGGGCGATCCCGCGCAGAAGTCCTGGCATGATGTGCTCCTCAGCTCTGGATTCGACAGCCTGTCAGCTGGAGGCGTCGAGCGCGTCGAGCGCCGCCAGAATGCCCTGGACGGGAATGCGTCCGGACGCCACGAGCTGGGCCCCTTCGCGCCGCAGGGCCGAGGCGAACGGTGCCGCCCAACAATTCTCGTAGACGAGAATCGCCCCGGAACACCCGGGCTCGAGCACGGCCGCGGCCTCCTCGAGGTCGGTGCGGTCGATCAGGCCCGACGCCGCTTCGGCGAAGAGCGTCACGTCCACGCCGCCCTCGAAACCGAGATCCTCGATCGCGATTCCGGACAGCGCACCGTCCGCATCTTTACGGACGAAGATCAGGTCGAGTACGCGGATGATGTTCCGATCGACGAGATCGATCAGGAGTGGGAGTGCCGAACCGTCGGGTTTCCGGTCTGCGGGGAACTCCACGACGAGATAGTCGATGGGCCCGAGCACGTCGAGATCGTTGTCGTTCACCGCAGGACCTCTCTTCTGAAGACAGCAGCGGTTGCCACACAGGCGCTCGCTCAGTATCCACGAGCGAGCGCTGCCCCGCTAGAGCACAAAGTCATCCGACCGATTCCGCCGTCTCCCGAGCCGCGAGATCGCGTCGGGCCGCCTTCTCGACGAGAAGGGGAATGAAGTCACGAACCCTGCTCTCCGCCAGTCGCTTGTGAACAGTGCGCACGATGTGCTCGACGTCGCCCGACGACACCGACGGGTATCGAGTGATCAGGCGCTCGATGACCTTTTCGACTTGAAGCAGTTCGTCGTCCCCGGTCATCGATCAATCGTCATCCCGGCGGGCGGCTACCGTCAAGACACGAAATGAACTCTCGAACAACACGGTTCGGTTCCGCCTTCACGTAGTGCGGGATCCTGGAATGAATCCAGTATCCGACTCCGTCCGGAAATATCGTTTCACGACTGCGGCGGGGGTGTAACGGCGGACAATGGGGGTACCGGGCCGCCGGCTCGCGGTAGAGAACTCGCGGTAGAGAAAGGGACTGTCATGTCCGAGACATCATCGGTCAAACAGGGCGTCGCGGCAGGCACCTCGATCGGGGCAGCCATCATCCTCGTCACGGTCGGCATCATCCAGTTCTTCCAAGGGGTCGCCGCGGTCGCCGAGAACGAAGTCTTCGTCGTCGGTATCGAATACGTCTACAAGCTGGACCTGACGACGTGGGGCTGGATCCACATCGTGCTGGGCATCGTGGTGCTGGGGGTCGGCCTCGCGCTGTTCACCGGAGCGGGCTGGGCGCGGGTGTCGGCGATCGTGGTCGCGGCCGTGTCGATTCTCGCCAACTTCCTGTGGCTGCCGTACTACCCGTGGTGGTCGCTGCTCATCATCGCACTCGACGTCGTCGTCATCTGGGCCGTGTCGACCTGGAAGCCGGATCAGGTCTGACACCCGGCAGAGCGGGAGAGACCGTGGGAAAGAAGAGCAAGCGCAGGGCCGGGGACGAACTGTCCCCGCCCGACGCCGCCGAGCCGGCCGCACCGATGAAGAACAAGGAGTACCGGCGACTCCTGAAACCCCTCCATGCCGAACTCGTCGCGCTGCAGGAGTGGGTGAAGTCATCCGGCGCGAAGGTGTGCGTCGTCTTCGAGGGCCGTGACACCGCGGGCAAGGGCGGCGTCATCAAGGCGATCACCGAACGAGTGAGCCCGCGGGTGTTCCGGGTGGTCGCGCTGCCGGCCCCCACCGAGCGCGAGAAGTCGCAGATGTATGTGCAGCGGTACCTGCCGCACCTGCCCGCCGGCGGAGAGGTCGTCATCTTCGACCGCAGTTGGTACAACCGCGCGGGGGTCGAACGGGTGCTCGGCTTCTGCACCGAGGAAGAAGCGGAGCACTTCCTCCAACTGATCCCGACGGTCGAACGCTCGATCGTCGACTCGGGAGTCATCCTGCTCAAGTACTGGCTGGAAGTGAGCGAGGACCAGCAGACGATGCGCCTGCAGAGCCGGATGGACGACCCCCGGAAGTACTGGAAGCTGTCGGAGCTCGACCTGAAGTCGTACAGCCGCTGGTACGACTACTCCCGCGCGCGGGACGAGATGTTCCACTTCACCGACACCGGCTGGGCACCCTGGTACGTCGCGAACAACGACGACAAGAAACGCGGACGGCTCAACGTCATCAGCCACATGCTGAGCCAGGTCCCGTACGAGCCGCTGGACCGCCCCGACCTCACCCTGCCGAAGCGGCAGAAAGCGGAGGGCTATCAGGAACCGGGGCAACCTCTGCACTGGATTCCCACTCCTTTCTGAGAGTCCGAGACACGCGAAGGACGAGTGGTCATGGTCACCAGAGAACCCGCCCCGGCGCACACACCTACCACCGCAGAGCCGCGGACGGCCTGGCACGCCCAGGACGCCGCCGCTGTCGTGTCCGCACTCGCCACCGACCGGCAGTCGGGTCTGCTCGACGGCGAGGCCGACGAACGGCGCCGCCGGTACGGCCCCAACTCGATCGCGGCCGAGCCTGCGCCGTCGGCATGGTCGATCGCGCTGCTGCAGCTGAAGGATCCGATGAACCTGATGCTCGTCGCGGTGGCGATCGTCAGCGTGGTCATCGGCGAGGTCCCGACCGCGATCATCGTCGCGGCGCTCGTCGTGCTCAACGTCGTGCTGGGCACGCGGCAGGAACTGAAGGCGCGCGCCAGCGTGGACGCGCTGGCGCGGATGCAGACGCCGCAGGCACGCGTGATTCGCGGTGGCACGCTGGTCCAGCTCGACGCGACCGACCTCGTGCCCGGGGACGTCGTCGCACTCGAGGCGGGCGACATCGTTCCCGCCGACGGCCGTTTGCTCACGTCGGCCACTCTCGAAACCCAGGAGGCGGCGCTTACAGGGGAGAGCGCGCCCATAGCGAAGGATCCGCAGACTCTCGCCGGCGCCGACGTCTCCCTCGGCGACCGCAGCGACATGGTGTTCCAGAACACCTCCGTCACCCGCGGCACCGCCACCATGGTCGTCACGGAGACGGGCATGCACACGGAGATGGGCCGGATCGCGTCGATGCTCTCGGCGGTCGCGCCGAGCAAGTCTCCACTGCAGCGTGAACTGGACTCGCTCACCAAGGTGCTCGGCATCATCGCATGGACGGCGGTTGCGATCATCGTGATCATCGGGGTGCTGCGCGGGGACAGCGTCACGACGCTCCTGCTGCTGGGCATCTCGATGGGCGTCTCCGCCATCCCGACCGGCCTGCCGACGTTCGTCCAGGCGATGCTGGCGTTCGGTGCACGCCAGCTCGCCGACGCCAAGGCCGTCGTGAAGAACCTCACCGACGTCGAGACGCTCGGCGCCACGAGCGCGATCAACTCCGACAAGACCGGCACGCTGACGATGAACCAGATGACTGTCCGGTCGCTGTACTTCCACTGCCGCTGGTACACGGTGGACGGCGAGGGCTACAGCAAGTCGGGGAAGATCACGCAGGTTGCGGGAGAATCGGTTCCGGACTTCACCATGCTCGCGTACGGTCTGTGCCTCGACAGCGACGCCACCGTCTCCGACAGCGGGGAGGTCGTCGGCGATCCGACGGAGGCCGCACTGGTGGTCCTCGCGGCGAAGATCGGCGTCGACGCGCCGCTCACCCGGCGAACATATCCGCGCGTCGCCGAGGTGCCGTTCGACTCCGCCTACAAATTCATGGCGACCTTCCATCACCTGCAGATCGACGGCAACACCCGGTTCGTCGAGCTCGTCAAGGGCGGGCCCGACGTGGTCTTGGCGCGGTGTACGACCGCGTACCGGCCCGGCCGCCAGGCGGTGCCCGTCGACGAAGTCCGGGACGAACTGACGGCAGCGAACCAAACCCTGTCCGAGAAGGGACTTCGCGTGCTGGCGTTCGCGGTTCGCCGACTCGACGGGCAGGAGGATGCCGCGACCGCCGACCCGATGCCGTTCGTCGAGGACCTCACATTCGTCGGCATGGTCGGCATCATCGACCCCCTGCGGCCGGAAGCGATCGACGCCGTGCGCACGGCCCACGAGGCCGGCATCGACGTCCGCATGATCACCGGCGACCACGCCGTCACCGCATCCGCGATCGGCGCCGAACTCGGGCTCGGACCGGGGGCGATCGGTGGAACCGAACTCGCAGCCATGAGCGACGACGAACTCGCGGCGGCGCTGCCGAACCTGCACGTGTTCGGACGCGTCACCCCCCAGGACAAGCTGCGCCTGGCCGACCTCATGCAGAAGGGCGGCGCGATCGTCGCGATGACCGGCGACGCCGTCAACGACGCCGCCGCGCTGAAGAAGGCCGACATCGGCGTGGCGATGGGATCGGGCAGCGAAGTCACGAAACAGGCGGGCAAGATGGTGCTCACCGACGACAACTTCGGAACCCTGATCACGGCAATCCAGCTGGGCCGCAGCATTTACGACAAGATCGTGTCGTACATCCGGTACCAGATGTCGAAGCTGTTCTCGCTGGTGCTGCTGTTCCTCGTGGCGAGCATCTTCGACATCAACGACGGGGTCGCGCTCACCCCGCTCATGGTGCTGTTCCAGCACTTCTTCATCACGCTGTTCCCCGTCGCCGTCATCATGCTCGACCCGGCGCCGCCGAACCTGATGAGCCAGCCACCCCGCGACCCCGGGATGCCGATCGCCAATCGGAAGGCATTCGTGCAATGGTTCGCCTACGGTGTCCTGCAGTTCGCCGTCACCCTCGCTGCCATGCTCCTCGCCCCCGGTGACATGAGCACGACCGAGGCGAACGTCCCGATGACCACGGCGTTCGTGGTGTTGTCGATCGGATCGATCCTCGCCGGACTCGTCATGCGCCGAGATCCGGAATCCGGCCTCACCGCACCCATCCTCGGCGCACTGAAGATCCTGTCGATCCCGCTCGTCGTCACCGTGTGCGCGGTGGAACTCGGGTTCCTCCAGGACCTTCTCATGACGACCTCGCTGACGGGCGGCCAGTGGCTCGCCTGCCTCGGCTGGTCGCTGATCATTCCGGTGGTCGTGGAGGCGGAGAAGGCTCTCCGCCGCCGGCGGCACGCGCGGCCGATCGCACCGATCTCCGCCGCGGCCGCGGTCGATCCGCGACGCGCGCGCTGAGACCGGCATCATGTCCTGGACAGGAAGTCTCGCGCAGTTGCCCGGGATCGCGACGGCACGGGTGTACCGCCGCGAGTGGCTGCGGCCCGACATCACCGCCGGGCTCGTCCTCACCGCGCTCCTCATCCCCGCCGGGATGGGTTACGCGGAGGCCGCCGGGTTGCCCGCCTACGCCGGGCTGTACGCCACGATCGTCCCTCTCCTCGCGTACGCGGTGGTGGGTCCGTCGAAAATCCTTGTTCTCGGACCGGATTCGTCGCTCGCACCGCTCATCGCCGCGGCGGTCCTGCCCCTCGCCGTCACCAACGATCCGGAGAGCGCCCTGGCCCTCGCAGGCATCCTGGGCGTCCTCATGGGCCTCATCCTCCTGGTCGGCGGGTTCCTGCATCTCGGCTTCGTGACCGAACTGCTGTCGAAGCCCATCCGGCTCGGGTACCTGAATGCGATCGCGTTGATCGTCGTCGTCGGCCAGTTACCCAAACTGCTCGGGTTCGACGTCGACGCGTCCGGACTCATCGGGGAGATCGGCGGGATCGGAAAGGCGGTGTTCGGGGGCGACATCGACCCCGTCGCCGCCGCGGTGGGGCTCGGCTCCCTCGCCGTCATCGTGGCGTTCCGCATCTGGATTCCCCGCATCCCGGGCGTTCTGGTGGCGGTGGTCGGGGCGATGATCCTGTCGGCCGCGCTCGGGCTGACCGACGACATCGGGATGGTCGGCGCCCTCCCCGCGGGCCTGCCGCTGCCGTCGTTCGGCGGCGTCGACTGGGGCGACGTGGGACAACTCGTCGGACCGGCCGCCGGAATCGCCCTGATCGCGTTCGCCGACACGGGCGTGCTCTCGCGCACGTTCGCCGCCCGGCGCGGGGAAGATGTGAACGGCAGCACCGAGATGAAGGCGGTCGGCGTCGCCAACATCGCGGGCGGGTTGTTCGGCGGCTTCCCGATCTCGGCCAGCGGGTCCCGCACGCCGGTGGCCGAACAGAGTGGCGCCCGCACGCAATTGGCGTGTGTCGTCGGCGCCGTCGCGGTGCTGGTCTTCGTCCTCGTCGCCCCCGGTGTCACCGCCTACCTCCCCGACGCGACACTGGGCGCCGTGGTGATCGTCGCGGCCACGGCGCTGGTGGACGTGGACGGCATGGTCCGCATGTGGCAGATGAGCAACGTGGAGTTCGGGCTCGCCGTCGCCGCGTTCCTCGGGGTCGCCCTGGTGGGTGTGCTGCAGGGCATCCTCGTCGCGATCGGGCTGTCGTTCGTCGCCGTGGTCGCGCAGGCCTGGCAGCCGTACCGCACCGAACTCGTCCGGACGGCGGACCGGCCGGGCTTCCACGACGTCGAACGCCACCCCGGCGGGGACCGCATCCCCGGACTGGTGCTGGTGCGCTTCGACGCCCCCCTGTTCTTCGCGAACGGTGAGATCTTCGACGAGTACGTGCGTTCGGTGGTGGCGGAGGCGCCGACCCCGGTCGAGTGGGTCGTGATCGCCGCCGAGCCGATCACCGGACTCGACACCACCGCCGTCGACGAACTCGTCGACCTCGACACCTACCTCGAAGGCAAGGGAATCCGGCTGGCGTTCGCGGAGATGAAGGGCCCGATCAAGGATCGGCTCATCCGGTTCGGGGTGGGCGACAGGTTCGACGCGACGCACTTCTACCCGACCATCGACTCCGCGGTGGAGGCATTCCGCGACCGGGCCGACAGCGCCGGGGATCCGGCCGAAGACTGACTCGCTCAGACGGCCTGGCCTCGAAACGTTCTGCGATACGCCGACGGCGGAACCCCCAGCACCGCACCCATGTGCTGCCGCAAGGAGGTTCCGGTTCCGAACCCGACCTCACGGGCGATGACGTCGACGGACAGGTCGGTGGTCTCGAGGAGCTGGCGCGCACGGTCGACCCGTCGAGTGGTCAGCCAGCGGTTCGGGGTGGTCCCGACCTCCTCTCCGAAGCGCCGGGTGAACGTGCGGACGCTCATGTTCGCGTGCGCCGCCAACCGGTTCAGCGCCAGCGGTTCGCCGAGGCGATGCAGCGCCCACTCGCGGGTCGCCGCGGTCGACTCCGACGTGCTTTCCGGGATCGGCCGCTCGATGTACTGGGCCTGCCCGCCGTCGCGCCACGGTGGGACGACGCATCGGCGCGCCACCCGGTTGGCGACGTCCGACCCGTGGTCGCGGCGCACGATGTGCAGGCAGAGGTCCAGTCCGGCGGCGACGCCCGCCGAGGTGAGGATGTGGCCCTCGTCGACGAACAGCACGTCGGGGTCGACCCGGACCTGCGGATACGTGCGCTGGAAGTGCTCGGTGTTGCGCCAGTGGGTGGTGGCGCGCAGGCCGTCGAGCAGTCCCGCCGCGGCGAGGATGTACGAACCGGTGCAGATCGAGACGTACCGCGTTCCGGGCCGGACGAACGCGAGGGCCCGCTCGAGGTCGGCGGGCAGACGGCCTTCGTCGTACGCCGGGCCGAGTTCGTAGGACGCGGGGATCACGACCGTGTCGGCCTCGGCCAGCAACTCCGGGCCGTGGTCGACGGACACGGAGAAGTCGGCGTCCGAGCGGACCGGCCGTCCGTCGGCCGTGCACGTCTGCACGTCGTACAGCAGATTCCCGTCGGTGTCGTGCGCCCGTCCGAAGACCCGCGACGGGATGCCGAGTTCGAACGGGATCACACCGTTCAGGGCGAGCACGACCACACGATGACGCACAATCATGGCCAGATTCTTTCACATGTTGTCATTCCGGCAACTGTTCCGGTGCGGCGCCGTCCCGCAGACTTACCGTCGTGACGTCCGACATCGCGCCCCCGGCACCTCCTGCCCAGACGGCCCCGCCGCGCCTGCACTACGCCTGGCTGGTCGCGGCCGTCGCGTTCCTCGCCCTCGTGGGGGCCGCCAGCTTCCGGGCGGCGCCCTCGATCCTGATCGACCCCCTGCACGAGGACTTCGGCTGGTCGCGGGCGAGCATCTCGTCCGCCGTGTCGATCAACCTGGTGCTCTACGGGCTGACGTCGCCGTTCGCGGCGGCGCTCATGGAACGCTTCGGCATGCGCCGGGTGGTCACCGCCGCGCTGGTCCTGGTGTCCGCCGGCAGCGGACTGACCGTCTTCATGACCGCCACCTGGCAACTCGTACTGCTGTGGGGTGTGCTCGTCGGTCTCGGTACCGGATCGATGGCGCTCGCCTTCGTCGCCACCGTCGTCGACCGCTGGTTCGTCGCCCGCCGCGGCCTCGTCACCGGCATCCTCACCGCGGGCAGCGCCGCCGGACAGCTGGTGTTCCTGCCGATCCTCGCGATGGTCGCCGAGCACTACAACTGGCAGACCGTGGCGCTGACGGTGTCGTTCGCCGCCCTCGCCGTCGTGCCGCTGGTGCTCGTGTTCCTGCGCAACCGGCCGTCGGACGTCGGGACGGTCCCGTACGGCGCCGCGCCCGGCTACGTCGCGGAACCAGCCGCCCCGACCGGTCGCGGCGGCGCCGCGGGCCGGGCCGTGACGGTGCTGCTGTCGGCGGCGCGGACCCGGGTGTTCTGGCTGCTGGCCGGCACGTTCGCGATCTGCGGGGCGAGCACCAACGGACTCGTCGGCACTCACTTCGTCCCGGCCGCGCACGACCACGGCATGCCGGTGACGGCGGCGGCGACCCTGCTTGCGGTGATCGGGATCTTCGACGTGATCGGCACCATCGCGTCGGGCTGGTTCACCGACCGGTTCGATTCACGCAAGCTCCTCGGCATCTACTACGTGCTGCGCGGGATCTCGCTGATGCTGCTGCCGATCCTGTTCGCGAACACCGTGCACCCGCCGATGATCGCGTTCGTCATCTTCTACGGCCTCGACTGGGTGGCGACCGTGCCCCCGACCGTCGCGCTGTGCCGCAAACACTTCGGCGGCGACGCCCCCATCGTATTCGGCTGGGTGCTGGCGTCCCACCAGATCGGCGCCGGCCTCGTGGCGTTCCTCGCCGGACTGGTGCGCGACCAGTTCGGCGGCTACGACGCCGCGTTCTACGTCGCGGGCGGGTTGTGCGCGATCGCGGCCGTGATGTCTCTGGCCATCGGCACGAAACGCCGCACGGTGGCGTCCGGGATCGGCTGACCTGCGCCGAAACCACTCCCCCGAACGCCCGCGGTTCCTAAGATCGGTACATGGCAGCTCAGCGCGCGTCGGACGAAGTCATTGACCGCTCCAAGATCGAGAATCGGGCTCCGTCGGTAGCCGCACTGTTCGTGGATCGGGTGGCCCACTCGCCCGGTCGCGAAGCGTTCCGATACGTCGACCCGGACGACCCGACGATGTGGGCCAGCGTCACCTGGTCCGAGGCGGGCGACCGGGTGCGCAACCTCGCGGCCGGCCTCATCGTTCTCGGCGTGCAGGCCGAGCAACGGGTGGCGCTGGCGTCCGCCACCCGCTACGAATGGGTGCTCGCCGACCTCGCCGTGATGTGCGCCGGCGCGGCCACCACCACCGTGTATCCCACCAGCACGGCCTCCGACGTCGCCTACATCGTCGCGAACTCCGGCAGCCGCGTCGTCTTCGCCGAGGACGAGGCGCAACTCGCGAAGCTGCGCGAGAACCGCGGCGAACTCGGCGACGTCGAGAAGGTCGTCCTCATCGACGGCAGCGCCGGCGACGACGACTGGGTCATCACGTTCGACCAACTGCACGACCTCGGCGAGGAACTGCTGGCCGAGACACCCGATGCCGTGCACGACCGGATCGAGGCCATCGCCCCCGACGACCTCGCCACCCTGATCTACACGTCCGGCACCACCGGCAGGCCGAAGGGTGTACGACTGTCGCACTCGGCGTGGACGTACGAGGCCGCCGCGATCGACGCCACCGGCATCCTCGACGCCGACGACCTGCAATACCTCTGGCTCCCGCTGTCCCACGTGTTCGGGAAGGTCCTGCTCACGCTGCCGCTGCAGATCGGTTTCGCGACGGCGGTCGACGGTCGCGTCGACAAGATCGTCGAGAACCTCGCGGTGGTCCAGCCGACGTTCATGGGCGCCGCCCCCCGCATCTTCGAGAAGGCGTACGCGCGGATCGTCTCCACCGTCCGCGACGAGGGCGGGCCGAAGGAGAAGATCTTCGACTGGGCCATCGGCGTCGGGCTGCGCGTGTCGAAGGCCAAGCAGGCCGGCAAGGGTCCGTCGCTGCTCGACTCGGTGCAGCACGCCGTCGCGGATCGGCTGGTGTACAGCACGATTCGCGAACGCTTCGGTGGCCGCCTCAAGTTCTTCATCTCCGGGTCCGCGGCACTCAATCGTGATGTCGCGCAATGGTTCGACGCCGTCGGCATCGTCGTCCTCGAAGGGTACGGACTGTCCGAGACCAGTGCCGCCTCGTTCGTCAACCGCCCGTCGGCGTACCAGTTCGGCACCGTCGGCTGGCCCATCCCGGGCACCGAGACCCGGATCGCCGACGACGGCGAAATCCTCATCAAGGGTCCGGGCGTCATGAGCGGCTACCACGAGAACCCCGAAGCCACAGCCGAAGCGCTCACCGACGAGGGCTGGTTCCACACCGGCGACATCGGCGAACTCGACGACAAGGGCTACCTGCGGATCACCGACCGCAAGAAGGACATGTTCAAGACGTCCAACGGCAAATACGTCGCACCGTCCGCGCTGGCGGCCACGTTCAAGGGCATCTGCCCCTACGTCGGTGAACTCATCGTCGACGGCGAAGGGAAGTCGTACTGCGTCGCCCTGATCTCCCTCGACGCCGAATCGATCGAAGAATGGGCGAAGAACAACAACCTGGGCGGCAAATCTCTCGCCGAGATCGCCAACGCCCAGGAGACCCGCAACCTGATCGGCGGCTACGTCGAGGAACTCAACGCCGGACTGAACCGGTGGGAACAGATCAAGAAGTTCCGCATCCTCGAACGGGAACTCACCGTCGAGAACGGCGAGATCACCCCGAGCATGAAACTCAAGCGCAAGGTCGTGATGACCAACTTCTCCGGCGAACTGGAAAATCTCTACACCTGAGTTGACCCTCACGCGACGTAAGGCTGCACGGTAGAGGACGTGAGCGAGAAACACACGGTCGGCGTGGTCGCCAGACTGGTCGGAGTGAGTGTGCGCACCCTGCACCACTACGACGAGATCGGCCTGGTGACCCCGTCCGACCGCACCCCCGGTGGGTACCGCAGCTATTCGGACGCCGACGTGGAACGTCTGCACCGCGTACTGACGTACCGCGAACTGGGATTCCCCCTCGAGGAGATCGCAGCCCTCCTCGACGACCCGGACGTCGATGCCCTCGCGCATCTACGGCGACAGCACGCGTTGCTGAGCGAACGGATCGATCGCTTACACGGGATGGCTGCAGCCGTGGAGAAGATGATGGAGGCGAAAAGCATGGGCATTCAACTCACCCCCGAAGAGCAGAACGACATCTTCGGCGACAACTGGCCGGGCGAGGAGTACGCGGCCGAGGCCGAGGAGCGGTGGGGCGACACCGACGCGTGGAAGCAGTCCCAGCAGCGCACCGCGAAGATGAGCAAGGACGACTGGAAACGCATCAAGGCCGAGGGCGACGCGTTCGAAGACGCACTCGCACAGGCGATGACCGACGGGGTCGAACCCGGATCCGATCGGGCCAACGCACTCGCCGAGCAGCACCGCGCCGGCATCGAGCGGTTCTACGACTGCGATCACGCGATGCAGGTGAACCTTGCCGAGATGTACCTCGCCGACGACCGCTTCCGCAGGCACTACGACGACGTCGCCCCGGGCCTGGCGCAGTACGTGCGGGACGTCATCGTCGCGAATGCGGAAAAGCAGTAGCACTATCCTGAAATGCATGTCCGATCCACAGCGTCCCAGCCCCAGTCAGTACGTCGGGTATCTGTTCGGTCGGACGCTGCCGGATTCGATGCAGGACTGGGTCCGCAACGACCTCGTCGGGCCGGGCGCGTCGGTGCGGTACGTGCTCCGATTCATGCTTCCCGTCGCGGCGGTGCTGGCGTTGTTCCTCCTCATCCCTGGTCCGATCTGGATTCCGCTGGCGATGATGGCCCTGCTGCTGCTCCCGCTGCTCTACTTTGCGGTCGCGCTGATGAACATCTACCGTCGCCACCGTCTGCTCAGCCACGGCCTCGATCCGGACCTCGTCGGCGAGAAAGCGCAGCGTCGCGCCGACCGCACACGCGAGGACTACGAACGCCGCCACGGCCGCACCGAGGACCGGTAGCAGCAGCGTGACGCATCACACCCTCTCGTCGAGAGTGATGCAGCGCACGTGAACGATCGATAAGTAATGCGTTAAAGTGGCGGCGTCCGAGTGGGTACTCCCACGAACCGCGTACCCCACAGGGTGCAGCGCTGGTTCCGACAGCCTCGACGGGAAGAGCAGTCATAGATGACAGTCACAGATTCGGCGGTCACGCCCGATATTCACACGACGGCGGGAAAGCTCGCCGACCTGCGTAATCGTCAGG
>NZ_JARJBD010000117.1:0-25742 GCF_029269925.1 Rhodococcus sp. T2V | reverse complement strand
GTGATCAGCGGCGCCGAGCCGGGTGCACGGCGTACCGTCACGTCCTCGACGGGGGGTGAGATGGTCATCAGAGGTACCTCCATGAATGGGGCTCGCGGTGTGGGCCGGGCCGGGGACCCAGTTCTCGGTCCGTGCATCGGCGTCGGGTGGGGACTCGGTTCGGGGTGGCGCCCGAAACACCGCCGACTGCGGCGCGGTCCGGGCAGTGGTGTCGTCCTACTTGGCCGTCGACAACTGCGGGAGGGCCACGGCGGCAGCCGAGATCGCTGCCGCAGCCGCGGAGTCGAGGTCGAGGGTGGGCTTGCGGCAACCTCCCACGGGGAACCCGACGGCGTCGAGAGCGGCCTTGACCGCGGCGTTGTAGGGGGCGGCCGTGATGGCGTCGATGAGCGGGTAGATCTGCGCCCACTCGCGTCGTGCACGGTCCAGGTCGCCGTTCTGCAGGGCCTGGTAGATGGAGACCAGATGGGCCGGAATCACGTTCGCCGACCCCGACATGACACCTGCGGAGCCCTCGGTGAGGGCGGCCAGGAACAGGCTGTCCCACCCGACGAACGTCGAGATGACGTCGCCGTGGTTGTGGATCAGTTGCCCGGCGTACGCCATGTCGGCGCTGGTGTCCTTGATGTATCGGATGTTGTCGGCCTCGGTGGCGAGCCGCCGGACCAGGTCGGGTGTCAAGGGGACACCGGTGGCGACGGGGAGGTTGTAGAGCATGATCGGAATGCTGACGGCGTCGGCGACGGTCCGCAGGTAGTGCACGGTCTCCTCGGTGGTGAGGGGCTCGTAGTACGGGGCGACGACCATCAGCACCGATGCACCGGCGGCCTCGGCGTGCTTCGACAGTTCCACGGCTTCGGCGGTGCTGACGGCGCCGGTCTGGGCGATGACCGGCACGCGGCCGGCGGTCTGATCGATGACGGTCTCGACGACCGTGCGGCGTTCGGCGTTGCTGAGGGCGGCGAATTCGCCGGTCGACCCGCAGGCGACGACGCCGTCGACGCCGCCGTCGATGCTGCGGTCGACGACCCGGCGCAGCGTGCTCGCGTCGATCTGTCCGTCGGGGGCGAAGGGAGTGGTCAGGGCGGTCAGAATTCCGTGCAGCTGAGCGGTCATGGGGATACTCCTTGTGTTGCGGCCGGGTGAGCGGCCGGTGGCGGGCGGCTGTGCTTTGGGATGTGGTCAGTTGGCGGCGGAGACCGGGCTCAGCAGGCGATGGGCGGGGCCCTGCCGGTCGGTGGCCAGCAGGCTCTGAACCTCTTGTGCCGCGGTGAGTCCGGTGCCGATGGCGCTTTCGGTGTAGAGGCTGCCGAGGTAGTCGCCGGCCAGGAAGACGCGGCCTCCGCGTCGGGTCAGGGTGGGCTGCAGCTTCGCCCGCCCGGGGAAGCAGTAGGGTGCCCCGGTCGGGAACTTGTGGACCTGCGACTCGACGACCGTGTCGGCGAAGCCGGGCAGGATGTCGTCGAGATCGTCGAGGTAGGTCTTGATGATCTCGTCATCGTCGCGGTCGAGGAGTGAGCGTCCCAGGCTTGCCGGGGAGAACGTCATGAGGCTGCTGCCGGGCTGGCGTTCCTGTTCGTACCCGCGAACGATGTTCGACATGTTCAGCAGCACGTTGAACGATCGCTTCGGGGTGGCGATGGCGTAGGAGTTGTCCCAGACCTGGCGTTCGGTCTCGTTGGTGAGGAACGCGGCACTCACATGGGTCCCGTACTTGACTTCGGACAACGCCTGGCGGATGTCACTGTCGAGGTCGACGGCGATCTTGTGGCTGACGGTGGCCGGGGTGGCCAGCACGACGGAGCGCGCTTCGACCTCCTTCTCGACCCCGTCCTGACGGTAGCGGACAACGACGGAGTTCTTCTTGTGCACGATCTCCTCGACTGCGGCGCCGAGTTGCACCCGGTCGCCGAGCGCGGCGGCGATGCTCCCGGTCAGGGTCGAGGGGCCACCGACGATGCTCTGGGTCAAGCCGCCGCCGATACCCCACACCAGGCTGAAGTAACCGACCCCGGCACCGGCGGAGATCTGGTCCATGTCGCCGGACGAGCGGGTGACGGTGGGCTTGAACAGGGCCTCGACGTCCTCGGGCAGATCCCCGACGAAGTCGGCGAAGCTGCGGTCGTTCATGAAGTCGTAGACCCGCTGCTGGCGGGTGGCCTCGTCCTCGCCGGGGCGCAGGCCGACGATCTTGGCGTACTTGGCGACCGCCAACCCCACTTTGGCGCCGGACTTGAGCACCCCGAGTCGGGAGGACATCGGCATCGGCACCCGGAACGGGTAGCTCTCGACGCGGCCGTTGAGCAGCAATGTGCCGTTCATTGCCAGCCCGGTCAGCGATCCCGGGACCGCCACCGAGTCGACGCCGGTATCGCCGAGGAGCCATGCGGTCGAGGAGTTTCCGCCGGCGTAGACGTGTCCGCCCCAGTTGAGCCAGTACGGTCCTCGCCGCTCGGAGCGGATGCGGCCGCCGACCCGCTCGTCGGATTCGAGCAGGACAGTGTCCCAGTGACGCAGCCGCCAGCCTGCGGCCAGCCCGGCGATTCCGCCTCCGACGATCACGACGTCTTTCATCGATCTACCTTTCCTGATTTCATTGCTAGAGCGTTGGTTCGGCCGGTCGGCCGGTGAAGAGTCGAGGTGCCCGGTACTGCTGTCGGGTCGACCTCGGGTGGGTCAGGCGGCCGGTTCGACGGTTCCTGGACTGTGTTGGCCGGTCTTCGTCGGCAGCGAGGCACTGTCACTGAGACTCAGATTGCGTGTCTCCGGCGCCCACAGCACCGCCGTCACCGCTCCGACGATCGTGATGCCTGCGGCGATGAGCATCGTCGCGCCGATACCGAGACCGGTCAGCGACAACGGGACCAGATAGGTTCCGACTGCGGCCCCGATCCGGCTCAGCGACGACGCCAGACCGACGGCCGAGCCTCGCACCTCGGTGGGGAAAAGCTCGTTCGGGTACACCCATTGCAGAATTTGGGCCCCGCCGATGAGGACGGCGTACGCGCTGAAGAGTACGAGCACCACCGCGGTGGAGGCATTCGGGAAGACCCCGAGCCCGAGCAGGGCGAGTCCGGACCAGGCGAAGCTGTGAATCAGCAAGGGGCGACGGCCCATTCGGTTGACCACCAGTACGGCGGCCACGCAGCCGATCATGAACATGACGGTGATGACGGCAGAGCCGAGGTGGGCGAGGTCGCCTTCGAGGTTGAGGGCGGACAGGATGGCCGGCGCGAAGGCGTAGACCGCGAACAGCGGGATGATCGAGCATGTCCAGAATGTCGTCACGAACATCATCCGCTTGAAGTAGCCGCCGCGGATCAGGGCGCCCACGTTCAGGTTCTCCCCGGTTTCTTCATCCGGAAGGTCGTCGACGGTCACCCCCGGCCCGAATACCGTCGCCAGGGCGGCATTGGCCTCCTCGATGCGGCCTCGCTTGAGCAGCCAGCGGGGAGATTCCGGTGTTCCGAATCGGGCGAGGACGATGATGATCCCCGGCACCGCTGCGCTGGCGAGCATCCACCGCCAGCCGTTCTCGTCGACACTGAGCAACAGCTCGCCCACGATATACGCGGCGGCGGCACCGACGAACCACATGGTGGTGAAGAATCCGATGAGGGGCCCGCGGTACCGACGGGGAGCGAACTCGGCGAGAAGCGAGGTCGCGATGGGATAGTCGGCGCCGACTGCCATCCCGATCAACAACCGCAACACGAACAGCCAGACCGCGTCCTCGACGAAGAACTGGGCGATCGAACAGACGATGATCATGCCCAAGTCGAGGGTGAACAGCACCTGTCGACCGAAACGGTCGGTCAGCCAGCCACCGGCGAAGGCGCCGAGAAGGATTCCGACGAGCGACGAGGCACCGATCAATCCCTGCGCCGAGGTGGACAGGTCCAGATGTGGGGTGAGCTGGACCATCGCGACGCCGATGATGCTGAGCACGTAGCCGTCGAGGAAGGGCCCACCGGAGGAAAAGAGCGCCAGCCGTTTGTGGAAGGGAGTCAAGGGCGAGTCGTCGAGAGCATTGGTAGTCAAGGTGATCTCCTCGATAAGCCAGGGAAGGTCGGGGTTTCGCCAGAGGGGCAAGCTACACAGCGCCGGAAATCGCCGGTCAGGGCGTTTCAGCTGGCGTTGCAATGAACGTCGAACCTCCGAGGACTGATTCGCGATCTCCGTACGGGGGAAGCACCTGAGGTCTTCGGCCACCTACCGAGGTACGCGGGGTCGTGCAGTTGATGGCCACGAGTATGTGTCGCTCAATTCACATTGCGCGAGATGCGCGCACAAAATCGACATTGTTGAGTCATAAATCAGGGCATATAATCTGGCGATGTCGAACAGCCTCCTGCAGATCACCGATCGGGATCGCACAGCGCTGGCCCGGATGGCGGTGGCAGCACAGTCGACACGCAACCAGGCCATGCGAGCGGAGATCGTGCTCGCCTGCACCGAGGTGAGCGTCGCCGAGGCAGCGCGTCGCGCCGGGGTGAGCTTTCGTACCGCGATGCGGTGGAAGCGGCGGTTTCAGGAGGATGGACTGGCCGGACTCGACGATGCCCAGCGCTCGGGACGCCCGCGGTATCCGCAGGAGGTCATGCACGCGATCGTGACCACGTCGCTGCTCGAACCGCCCGCCGGAAAGTGGACCACCCGTTCGATCGCCGAGACCACCGGGATCAGTCAGACGACAGTCAGCCGGATCCGGCGACAAACGTTCCCACCGGCCCGACCAGGCGACGCGCCGATGCTGGCCGACCAGAGCGCTCTGCTGGCATTCGTCCACATCGACCCCCATCGCCGCATACTCGGCTTCTACGCGCCCGCCGAGACCCGGGGGGCACACCGGCGGCGCCGGGCGCCATCCACCTCCGTCACCGATCCCCTCGAAACGGTGCTGTGCGCGGCCCTCGCCGGAGAGAAAGGCACCCACCGCCTCGCACCGACCGAGGCCACGACCACGCTCTTTCGTCGCGCGATCGACGGCACACCGACCGATCGCAGCATGACCCTGTTTCTGGATTTCACCCCCGACACCGCAGCGGAGCGGTGGCTCTCCCGTAATCCCCGGATCGACGTAGTCGTCGTTTCCCACGACCTGTGGCTTGCACAGCTGCACCCACTCGCCGACAACATCGACACCCGCCAACTGCCGGAACTACTCGAAGTCCAACGACTCATCCATTCCTGGTATCGCCAACCGGAAGGACCATTCACCTGGTCCCGCATTGTCCCAATTTTCGGTTCACTGACTCAAACTGTCACACGAGAAGAGGGATCGTTACCGACACAGGCAGCCGTCGTCCGCGGCCTGTACGAGAGCATGGCCGACGGGACACTCCACGCCGGCGGCAAGATCGCCGAGCGCAAGCTCGCCACCCGCGTGCAACTGCCCCGCAGTGCCGTCGCCGACGCACTGAAGCAGCTCGCCGACGAAGGACTGATCAACCAGGACGACAGCGGGCGCTCCTGGATCCCGACTCCCACCGAACGCGATGTGTCGGAGACCTACACCGCCCGCGCATTCCTCGGCACCACCCTGATCCGCAGGCTCGCCGCCAGCGACGAACCACTTCCCCACCGCCTCGACGCCCTCCACGACGAAGTCGTTCGCCACGCAACCGAGGGCACGAGCCTCATCACAGGATTCATCGACCTCGACTTGCAGGACGAACTGGCCAGGGCCGCGCACATGCCGAGAACGGAAGCGATGTTCGTGCGCCTCACCCTGCAAGTCCGGCTGTTCGTGACCACGATGGGCTTGAACTACCAATATCCCAAGGACGACATCGTCGAAGGCGGCCGACAGTTACTCGACGCAATCCACGCACACGACGTCGACGCCGCAATAGCAGCGTGGCGCAGCAAGGTCGACCACGCTGCCCACTACATGCTCGAACAACTCGCCGGACCCACACAACGATGAGTCGAGTCGGCAACAAGAACAGGATCTGCCGACACGCCGGCAGTGATCACCATAGGAATCGAGCGGCGAAATATGTTGCAGCTTATTATGTTTTGCAACATTCAATGAGCCGGAATGCAAATGTTAAACCCCAGATCAGATGAATGGTTCAGCCGCTACCCATTACCACCGGGTGAGAAGTGCCCCTGCGGCGCACCTAGTAGTACTTTGTTGCGCGACCAGGGAATGGAGGTGACCTTGTGTAGGTGACCTGTGTTCGTAAGCTCGTCGTCGCTTGCCGGTGTGAGTCCGGTCCGGGTAGCTGTCAGGGGGCCCGGTAGCAGACTGGCGGCTTCGTGGGAAACCTGCGGGGTCGAAGCCCAGTGTCGAGAGCCCTTCAAAGGGGGAGCAACCGATCGGTCCGTAGCATGAAGCGAAGCCTGCGGCGTCGTTAACTACCCGCCTTCGGGTGGGCACCACAGGGAGTGCCGAGCCGCCAGCATCACGGTGAAGGCCATGGAAGACGCTGAAGACCTGGATGCGCAAGGGTCGAAGAACTCCCCGGCGTATGGGGTGCGGAACGTTCGGATAGTGACGGCGGGACTGGTGAGGCCCTCCCCGGCCCGGCGACCTGCGGAAATATGTCGCCGGAGGGTGGTGCCCTATAACCGATGACCTCGGGAAATGGGTGGCCTGTCGGGAGGGAGTCGGAGGCGGTCGTAGTACCGATCGAGCCGAGCGGACAACAGAACCGTCGGTGAGGGAAGGGCCGCTGCTCCGTCGATGTGTCGTGTTCGTTGAGAGGGGCCTGGTGAGTGCCGGTGATGGCTAGTTCCGCCACGGTGGGGTCCGGGTTGGACCCGGTTCGAGATCCTCATCATGCGCTTTACCGGGCGGCCAAGGCCGATCCCCGGCGACGGTTCCATTCGTTACGGGACAACGTCTTCCGCAGAGGCGTTCTGTGGCGGGCGTGGGTGGCGGTGCGTGCCAACAATGGCGCACCGGGTGCCGACAAGACCACTCTGGTCGAGGTCGAGCAGTACGGGATCGAGCGGCTGCTCGACGAGTTGGCTGCGCAGTTGCGGGAAGGAGCGTATCGGCCGTTGCCGTTGCGGGAGAACCGCATGTACGGATTGACGGGCGGGAGCTGGAAACGGAACCAGATCGACCACGGTTGAGGGGAAGAACGATCACGTCGACGCGGTGGACCTGCACCGGCCACGCGCCCGGCGACCAAGCGCTGACCGGGGACACGTTGAGGTAGCCCTGATTCGGTGACGGTGTCGACCGCGGCTTCGGCGGCGTGCCGTGCGGCGGACCGCCCGGAGTCCGCGGGCGAGACAACGGACACACCAAGCAGAAATATCTGAAACTCAGAGTCGTAGAAAACGCTCGATTAGGCCCGCGATCCTAACCAGAAGTCGAGAACCGCAGTGCCGCGTCCACGGAGGCGCCGCCCGGCATCAACTGATCCGGTAATCGAGCGTTCACCTGGCGTTCGATTTGAGGTACCGCGTTCTCGTATTTCGACGTCACCTGTTGAGGATTGAATCCCGGTGTCCGTGCCCACGGAGCTTTGCCCCTCAACGAAGGACATCATGCGTATTCATGCCGCGCCCATAGGCATACTGTGTCTCACCGCCCTACTCGCAGTTGCCGGCTGTCAGGTTTCCCGCACCGACAGCGAGAATTCCGCCCTCGCGCCTATCACAATTGCAACACTCCCACTCGGTGATGACCCGACGACCGCCAACCCGATCGAGAGCCTCGGCGAGCTGATCGAGAAGGAGACTGGCCGGAAAGTCGAGATCGTCGATGTACCCGACTATCTCAGCGTGGTCGAGGCGATCAGATCCGAACATGTCGATATCGGGTTCATGAGTGGGTTTCCCTCGGCCCTTGCGGTGAACACCGGCGACGTCGACGCACTCGTGGCCTGGGAAGGCAACGGTGATCCGGTATCGACGTGCGTCGTGCTCGATGATTCGCCGGTGCAGACAGTTGATGATCTTCGCGGCAAGACGATCGCATTCGCGGATCAAGCGTCGAGCAGCGGGTACTTCATGCCCGTGTACATGCTTCATGAAGCTGGCCTTGAACAGGGTAAGGACTTTGACAGCGTGTTCTCGGGCGGGCACGAGGGAAGCTTCGCGGCCCTTCGCCAGGGACAGGCCGACGCGGCATGTACAGCGATCGTGCTGACGCAGCGCGGAGCGCCGGCGTTCCCCTTCGCAGCGGGGGAGTGGCGCGCAATCGGGGAAAGTCCTTCGATGCCGGTGATGGCCACCGTGCTGGCGAGGCAATCGCTCGACGAACCCACACGCTTATCGCTGCAGGAGGCGCTTCCGAAGGTGTTCGCGGAGGAAAATAGGGAGGCACTCGGCGCCATGGCGTCCGGCACCGTCGGCCACACCATGATTGCGGATCCCGACCCCAAGGTGTTCGGCCCCTTCGTCGACATCGCCGCGGTTGCCGGCGTGGACCTGGGAGACCTCAAGTGAGTGGCGTGCCAGCCATACCCGTGCTGGAACCTATCCCGGTGGGACCTACAGCCGTGGCACCCGTCGTGACCGTACGTGATCTGCAGGTCGCCTACGGTGACCACACGATTCTGCGCGGCGTCAATCTCGACGTCCACCCCGGCGAGATGGTGGCATTGCTTGGGTCGTCAGGATCGGGAAAGTCAACGCTCATGAAGAGCCTCACGGGCTTTGCCCCTGTCACGGGTGGCGTCGCACAGATCGCAGGTCACGATCTCACCGCTCTGCGGGCGGGAGAACTGCGGCGACTGCGAGCGAACGTGGGACAGATATTCCAACAGTTCAATCTCATCCCGCGGATGAGCGTGCTGAACAACGTGCTGACCGGTGCACTACACCGTGCCGGCCCGCTCAACCTAGTCGGCGGATTCACCAGCGAGCACCGAAAGCTCGCACTGCACTACCTCGACCGGGTCGGCCTGTCCCACAAGGCAAAGAGCCAGGCGCGCCCGCTAAGCGGCGGCCAACAACAGCGCGTTGCGATCGCTCGCGCCCTCATGCAATCACCTAGCGTGATCCTCGCCGATGAGCCCGTCTCTTCTCTTGATCCAACGCTCGCCGACTCCGTACTCGTACTCCTGCGCGAAATCGCCAACGAGCATGCCATTCCGGTCCTGGTGAGTCTGCATGTACTCCCACTCGCACTCACGCACAGCGATCGCATCATCGGACTCCGAGGCGGCGAAATGCTTATCTCAGCCCCCACTGCCGAGCTCGACGCAGACAAACTGTCCGTGCTTTACCACGAGGAGCACCGCGATGACCGCGACCTCGCCTGAACTCTCTCAGGCCGCAAACCGGCAGACGGCGCGGGCGCCCGACAAGCTCGACCCCGCCGAGCGTCGACGCCTCGAGCGTGCGTTCTCCATCCCACGGACGCGCTTCCTCGCCAGTGTTCCGGTAGCGCTGGCCATACTGCTCTGGTCATTCTCGGGAGCCGAGTTCAACTTCACCATGCTCGCCCAGGGCTCGATCAACATGGGCGAGTTCCTATCGCGGTTGTTCCCGCCCGACTTCGCAAAGTTCGGGACCATCCTCGAACTGCTGGTCGAAACACTTCAGATGGCCGTGGTCGGTACAGTTCTCGGTGCTGGACTGTCGTTGCTCGCCGCGCTCGCGGCCTCCTCGAACATCGCACCCCCATGGCTGTACTACCCCACACGGTGGGCAATGAATGTGATCCGATCGATCCCCGATCTCGTATTTGCGCTAATGTTCGTCTCGGCGGTTGGTCTCGGACCCTTCGCGGGCATCCTCGCAATGACGCTCGGGTCAGTTGGCTCGATCGGCAAGATCTATGCCGAGGCCATGGAGTCCGTGGACCGCGGCCCCGTGATCGCGATGCAGGCAGTGGGCGCTTCGAAACGCCAGGTAATCAGCTACGGAATCTTGCCGCAAGCCGCACCCGTACTCGTGTCGTACACACTGCTGCTCTTCGAGGGCAATGTGCGTGGAGCCACCATTCTCGGGCTCGTCGGTGCCGGCGGCATAGGACTCGAACTCACCACGGCGATGCGGATGTACGACTACGGACATCTCAGCGCCATCATCATCTGCATAATCGCGCTCGTCACGGTGATCGACCAGTGCAGCGCGCTCATCCGAAGGAAAATCACCTAACCATGACCGTTGACATCGTACCGACCGTCCCCGTCAATCTGCGTGATCTTGGCGGCATCCCGATCGCCGGAGGCACCCTGCGCAAGGGATTGGCGATCCGCGCCGACGACCTCTCCCTCGTCACGGAGGAGGCCGCACGCGAGCTCGTAGACGGCGGCCTCTCCGCCGTCATCGACCTACGCACCAACGACGAGGTTGCGATCACCGGACGTGGCCCCCTCGCAGAGCATCGAGTTTCGTATCATCACCTGTCACTCGTGGCGAGCGTCCATTCCGATCTACCCACGTCCGACGAGCGCGCGTTCGTGCTCGAGTACGCAGCGATCGGGGAGTTGTACGTCCGCCTGTTCGAAACTGCAGCACCACAACTTGCGAGCGCACTGTCGATCATCGCACTGACACCAGGCGCAACGGCTTTCCACTGCGCCGCCGGCCGCGACCGCACCGGTGTCCTTGCTGCTGCGCTTCTCCTCGCGCTCGGCGCCACCGACCAACAGATCGTCACCGACTACGCCCGTACCGATGCCAACATGGCCGCCGTCCTGGAACGCCTGCGCCCCAGGACCTCATTACTCATGCAGCGACTCGGCGTGAACTGGGATGGCACGACGCAATTTCCGAACGAACCCATGGACGTCTCAATGCACATCCTGCTCAACGAATTACGAGCGCGCCACGGCGATCCGCTTACCCCGCTTCGCGCCGCCGGCCTCAATGACGCAACGATCGCACGGCTGCGTGAGCGGGCACTCACCGCATGACGACGCTCGACGATGCCGCGCCCGCGCCCGCTCCGCGCCAGAACCACCGCGGGCGCGGCCCCGGGCGCCCACGCCACGAGGAGATCGACGGGCAGATCCTCCACGCGGTCCTCGAGCTCATAGACATGGGCACACCCGTCACCGCGGCGCACATCGTCGAGCGAAGCGGCGTCGGTCGCGCCGCCATCTATCGGCGCTGGAAATCACTCAACCACCTCATTGCCGCAGCTCTCGACGTCGGCATGATCAACCACCCGCCGATTCCGACCGACGGCGACCTCCGCCAAGCGATCCTCGACTTCCTCACCGGAGCGGCGACCAGCGGTGAGGTCGCCGACTATCCGCACGAGCGGTTTCGCCACCGGATCCGGCTCGCCATGACCGATCCCACCCTCCAGAAGGTCTACTGGCAGTCACACACCACCCGCCGGCGAGTCGTACTCGAAGAGGCATTGCGCGCGGGCATCGATCGGCGCATGCTTCGGCCAGACCTAAACGTAGAAGCGTGCTTCGACCTCATCGCCGGTGTCTCCTACTACCAAGTCGTCGCACGCGGCGAACGAATCGACAGTCCCGCGACCGAGGCGCGAATACACGCGGCGTACGAGATCGTCCTCGACGGCATCTTTATCCGCGGCCCCCACATCGACAGCCCTCGCGGTGGTGACGATCGCTCACGAGCGGCGCCATACACTCGTCACCAGTCCTGAACGAGCAGCACTGGTGGTACGTACGCGCCGATTCCGAACCTCAGGAACGTGCAGGCTTCGATTCCACCACCCATGCTGCGATCTGTGCTCGTGACGTGAATCCCAATTTAGTGAGTACGTGCTCGACGTGTCCCTGCGCGGTGCGTGGGGAGATCACCAAACGCGCAGCGATCTCTCTGTTGGTGAGCCCCTCCGCGACCAAATCTGCTACCTCCCGTTCCCGCTTCGTCAATCTATTCGGGGCGCCCGAAGGACGCGAAGAAGGCTGGATCTGTTCGCTGAGCGCGTAGGTGACGGCGGCGTCGAAGGCGAGGGCGGCGCCATCTTCGCGAGAGGCGGCGAACACCCGATCTCCCAGGCTCTGGCGCGTTTCAATTTCGCACTTGTCCTGGTGCGCATGCAGTCCGGGCACTCCCACTGTCGGGCTCCCCACTGACCGGCTGAGCGCCTCTGCAGCTCCCATCAACACGACGGCGCGCCGAGCGTTGTGTTCTTCGGCGGTTATCCAGGCCAATACTTGCAGGCAGACGCTGGCGTTGAGGGGGTCGTTGACCAATTGGTCTAGTTGCAACGCTCGCCGGAGTAATTCAATTGCTTTAGTTCGGTTGCCGTTCCGCCAAACAGCGACGGCGAGGGCCCAGAGCACGTATGACCGGTAGACGGATTCGCCTCGCGCTTCGGTGATTGCGAGTGCGTGCCCTAAGCATTCGATTGCTTCTTCTCTATCGTTTTGCAGGTCGTGCAGTATGCCGAGGAGCCCGAGAGCGATGACTTGAAAGAGGAGGTCGCCCTGTGCGGTATAGACCGAGATTGCATTCTTGAGTGATGTGCGGGCGTCGGACAGATTCTCGCCGAATAATGTCAAATACGCGTCGGCGAGAGCGAGGTGCGCGTGCACAATGGGGTCGGTCGCCTGGTCGGCCAGTGCTCGCACCTGGTCTACAAGGGCCCTCGCCACTGGAACGTCGCCCTGTACTCCGGCGAGAAAGCTGTCGACGAAGAGGGCCTTGATCCGGTCGACGGTGGACGGTCCAGATTGCTGGGCAAGGAGGTCGTCGAGCCAGCGTCTGCCTTCGTTGTAGAGGCCTTGGGAGGCCCAGAAGAGCCAGAGTGCGGACGCTGTGCGGAGGCCGGCGCCGGAATCGTTTTTCACGCAGAATTCGAGTGCCGCGCGGATGTTCGGAAGTTCCTGCTCCAATCGGGTGACCCAGTCGAGTTGGCGTGGGCTGATCCATTGGTCCTGCGCCTCAAGTACCAAAGCTTCGTACCAGGTTTGGTGTAGGCGACGAGATGACGTGTCCTCGTTCGTCAACTCGAGTATCGCCCGACCGTAGTCGCGGAGGGTTTCGAGCATTCGGAAGCGCACGACCGAGCCGTGTTCTTCTCTGATGAGAATGGATTTCTCGACTAGGGATGTGACCGTGTCGAGCAGTTCTTCGTGGGTTGGGTCTGTGCCGCACACCCATTCCGCCGCTTCCAGTTCGAAGCTTCCTGCGAACACCGACAGCTGTCCCCACACCATTTGCTCACGCGCGGTGCACAACTCGAAACTCCAGTCGATGCACGACCGCAAGGTTTGTTGCCGCGTTGGCGCGCTTCTGTTCCCGCGGGTCAATAGAGCGTAGCGGTCGGTTAACCTCTGAAGGATTTGTTCGGGTGCCATCGCCCGCAATCGGGCCGCAGCTAGCTCGATCGGTAGTGGCAACCCGTCCAGCCTTCGACAGATTCGCGCAACGGTGACCTTGTTCTCATCGGTGAGTTCGAACCCCGGGACGGCCGTGGCCCCCCGATCGACGAACAACGACATCGCGTCGTCGCGAGACAGCCTCCTCGGCAGGTTGTCAGGATCGGGAAGCGGCAGTGGGGGAACCGTGAGAACTGCTTCTCCGCCGATGCTGAAGGGCTCGCGGCTGGTGGCGAGAATCCGCACGTGAGGGCAGGCGCGGAGCAAGGTTTCGACCAGTTCGGCTGCCGCAGCGACCAACTGCTCGCAGTTGTCCAGCACGAGCAGCATCTTTCGTGGAATGAGATAGTCGACGAGCACCTCGTGGACGGGTCTGGCCGACCGATCACGTAACCCCAGAGCGGCCGCCACTACATCGACCAGCAATGACTCGTCGCGCAACTCGCCCAACTCCACCAGCGACACGCCGTCGGGGAAATCGTGGTGAGCCTTGGCAGCGACTCGCAACCCCAATCGGGTCTTTCCCACTCCGCCAATTCCGCTCAGGGTGACAAGCCGCGAGGTCGACAGCAAGTTCTTCGCCTCGGCAAGTTCTTCGCGACGATCGATGAAACTGGTCAACTCGAGCGGAGGGGAGGCCGGTCGACGTGATTCAGTTACTGTCGGGAACGCGCCCCTGCCCGACGCTTCGGCTGCCGCAGGGGCCATCGGTCCACCGCGCGACTTGGCTTTCGACTCCACTCCCGGCTTCGGTTGCGAAGCAGCGCTGCCGACCGGGACGCCTAGTCGAAGTTGGGAGCCTCGGAGTTGCTGAGCCAGTTCGGCAGCCGTGGGTCGGCTCCGCAGCTCATTGGACATTGCACCTTCGATGAGGACGCTTACGTCCTCCGGAATCCCGTGTTCGCGGGGATTCGGAACAGGTTCGCTAGTGATTCGCAGGAACTGCGCCACCAGCCGCTCTCCACTGCGGCGTTCAAAGGGCGCATACCCGGTGAGCGCCGTGAACAGCGTGGCACCTAGACCGTAGACATCCGCGCCGGCAGTTGAAGGCTCGCCGGATATGACCTCGGGGGCGGTGTACGAGGGCGACCCCGTTACGACACCGGTGGAGGTCTCGAATCCGCCGGCGATGTGAGCGATACCAAAATCGGTCAGAGCGGGCTCACCGTAGTTGGAAAGCAGAATGTTGCCGGGTTTGACGTCTCGGTGAAGGATCCCCAGTCGGTGTGCCGTGTCCAGTGCGCTGGCAATTTTTATCCCGAGCTGCAGCGCCGCCTCCAGGGGGAGCGGTCCGTCGCGACGGATCCGCGCCTCGAGCGAGTCGTGAGCGTAGTAAGGCATGACGATGAAGGGCCGACCGTGGTTGGTGACGCCGACCTGGAGGACATCAACGACGTAAGGGTGCCCGGTCAGCTGGCCTGCCGCACGCTGCTCGCGCAGGAACCGTGCCTGGTTCTGCTCGTCGAGATCGGCGGTGAGGACTTTGACCGCGACGGTGCGGTCGAGTGAAGTTTCAGTGCAGCGATAGACGACACCGAACCCGCCGCGGCCGATCTCGTGGGCGTCTTCGAACCCAATCGAAGCCAGCTCCGCGGTGACGGAAACAGGGAGGTCGTATTGGGTCGCGAATGGATCGACGTCGGGCATCGACTATTGCGATTCATCGGCTCTTCGCCGCGGCAGAAAGAGCTTCATCACCGCACACCTCCCGCTGACTTCACCCAGGATACCGCTTGCCGAACGCGTGCTTCCGATATCGACTTGCACCAGTACTTGACCGACCCCCTCACCGCCCACTAGCCCGGCCCGTTGTGGAGGCTGTTGTCCACCCTCAGGGGCCTGTGGTTCGCACCTCACTTGCTGCGTGCGCTGGTATACGCAGGCGGTCGAGCGGGCGGGTCAGAAGGCGGTGCGAGGAAGCTCGACGAGGTCGCTGCTGGTGTGGTGCATGCTGACCAGTTCCGCCGGGATGGTCGCGACGACGTGACGGGCGAACCATCTGCCGGTGGCTACCTTGCCCAGGTAGAAGTCGCGATCGGCGGCCGCGGCCGCGGCGGTGCGTTCGTCGGCGATCAGCGCGCTGCGCAGCAGCAACCAGCCACAGGCGAGGTTGCCGATCTGCAGGAGCAGCCGGGTGGTGTCCTGGGCGGCGAGGGGACGCCGGTCCTTGTCGTCGGTTGTGCCCCAGCGGTCGGTGAGCAGGGTGCGCATGTCGCGGACCGCGTCGATCCCGCCGCGCAGCAGGGCCTGTTCGGTGGCAAAGGTGTCGTTGCTGTCGTCGTCGGCGGTCTTGTCCATATCGATGAGCAGTCGTTCGAGGGCGGCTCCGCGATCGCGCACGATCTTGCGGCTGAACAGATCCAATCCTTGGATGCCGGTGGTGCCCTCGTAGAGGGTGTCGACCTTGGTGTCGCGGACGTACTGCTCGAGGGGGTAGTCCTCGAGGAACCCGGAGCCGCCGAAGATCTGCAGGCTTTCCTGGCCGAGGATCCGCCAGGCGGTTTCGGAACAGAATCCCTTGATCACCGGCAGCAGCAGCTGATGGCATGCATCGGCCTCGGTGTCGAGCGTGCCCTGTGCACGGGAGATCTCGATGCGGTCCTGCTGGGACGCGGCATAGAGGATCAGTGCCCGCATGCCCTCGGCGTAGGCCTTCTGGGTCATCAGGGAACGGCGCACGTCGGGGTGGTCGATGATCGGGACGGCACCGGGAGCGGTGTCGGTGCGCACCAGGGGCTGACCCTGGACCCGGTCGAGGGCGTACTCGCGGGCGTTGAGGTAGCCGGTGGAGAGGGTGGCCATCGACTTCACCCCGACGAGCATCCGGACATGCTTGATGATTTCGAACATCTGCTGAATGCCTGCGTGCCGGTCACCGAGCAGCCAGCCCACCGCGGGCTGTTCTCGGCCGAAGGTGACTTCGCAGGTGGGGCTTCCGGTGATGCCGAGTTTGTGTTCGAGGCCGGTGGCGTAGACACCGTTGCGTTCGCCGAGTTCACCGGTGCTGGGGTCGAAGTGGAATTTCGGGACCACGAACAGGGACAGTCCCGCGGTGCCGGGTCCGCCGGCACCGTCCACCCCGACCGGGCGTGCGAGCACCATGTGCACGATGTTGTCGGTCAGGTCGTGATCGCCGTAGGTGATGAACCGCTTGACGCCCTCGAGGTGCCAGGTTCCGTCCGGTTGGGGGATCGCCCGGGTGCGTGCGGCGCCGACGTCGGAGCCGGCGTCGGGCTCGGTGAGCACCATGGTGACCATCCACTGGAGTTCGGTGATCAGCTCCGCCAGACGCTGCTGCGGTTCGGTGCCTTCCTTGTGCAGGAGCCGCACCACCTGCGGAATGACGTTGAGGCCCTGGGGGATCGCCGCGTTCGCGCCGAGCATCAGCTCGGTGACGCACCAGCGCAGGGTGGGCGGGACGGCTTGCCCGGACAAGTCCTCGGGCAGGTCGAGGTCGAGCCAGCCGGAGGAAAGGTAGTCGGCGGCCGTGGCGCGGTAGTCCTGCGGCAGGCGGACACTGTGGGTGGCGGGGTCGAAGGTGACGGCCGCGCGGTCGACGTCGCTGAAGGACAGCGCCAGCTTGTTGGTGGCGTACCGCTCCGCCTCGTCGAGCACGGTGTCGGCGGCGTCGGGGGTGACGTCCGCGAACGGCGCCGAACCGTAGACGCCGTCGCGTCCGAGCAGTTCGAACAGATCGAACCTGATGTCCCTCAGGTTGCTGCGGTAGTGGCTCATCGGGGGGTCCCTCTCAACGCGTATATGTATCAGTAATACTGATATAGGTAGATTAGATGTTCGGATAGCTCTTCACTGGTGCATGCGGCGTCCTCGGTGCTTTCTGCCGCTGGGGATAATTCCGCGGACACTCGGCTGGAGTGGTGTCGGTACACGTATGCAAACCAAGTACGAATCACGGTGCAGTGGGTGGTAGGACGATATCGAACCGTGTCCGTGACCAGGAGCGGCCGCCCAGTTCCCGGCCGTCCGGGGTCGGTGTTCCCGCCGGCTGTTCGGTGAAGTCCTTAATCAGCGACTCCTTGACCCCGAACACGCTGTCCGAGTGCAGGAGTGCATCCCCACGGACGAAGATGTGGGTAACCAGGGTGCGGCACCGAACGGCGGTGACCATGAAGTGCAGGTGACTCGCGCGCATCGGGGAGCGGCCCGCCGCGGCGAGCATCGCGCCGACCGGACCGTCGTGGGGGATGGGATACGGGGTCGGGGTCAGACCCCAGAACGAGTACCGGCCCAGCTCGTCGGTGAACAGGTGAGCGCGGCCGGTGACCCGGTCGTCGGGGTACTGGACGTCGTAGAACCCGTCTTCGTCGGCCTCCCACACCTCGATCCGCGCGCCGGGAATCGGGGAACCGTCGAGTCCGGTGACGGTGCCTTCGATCCAGCAGGGTTGGCCGGGGGCGCCGCCGGAGATGTCGCCACCGAGGTCGATGCGGGGCGAATTCTCGACGAAGAACGGCCCGAAGACGGTGGCCTCGGTGGCCTCGCCCTCGGCTTCGTTGTTCATCGTGATGGTCTGCATGGACGCACCGAACACATCGGAGAGGAGGATGAATTCCTGCCGCCGGTCATCGGTGATGTGCCCGGCGGCGGTGAGGAACTCGATCGCCGTGTTCCATTCGTCCTCGGTCAGGCGCACCTCGCGCAGGAAGGCGTGTAGGTGTCGGGTCAGCGACTGCAACACCACCTTCAACCGCTCGTTGTCGGCGCCGTCGAAGCTGGCGATCACCTTCGCGGTCAGCTCTTCCTCACGTCGGCGCTGTTCGGGGTTGCTGGTGGCGGTCTCGTCGACGGTGCGGGACGTCATGACGGGAAGCCTTCCGATGAGGGCGGGTCCCCGGCCCAGGCGGCGCGGAGCAGGACCTCGAGGTTGCCCGGTGTCACCTGGCGCGGGGTGGTGTCGGGGATGAACGGCAGGATGAGTGCGACGGCCTCGGGAATGTTGTCCTCGGTCAGCCCGTGATCGGCCAGGGCGGTGGGCGCGTCGAGCCTTGCACGCAGTGTGTTCAGACCGTCGAGCGCGCGTGCGGTGCCGAGGGCGGCTGCGATCCGGGCTTCGGCGGCGGGTGCGGCGGGGGCGAGGAAGGCCAGGACGTACGGCAACACGACGGCGTGGGTCTGCGCGTGGGGCAGGTTGTAGGCGCCGCCGAGGACGTGGCAGATCTTGTGATGCATTCCCGATCCCGCCGAGGCGAACGCCACCGCGGACAGGTAGGCGCCGTAGAGGCAGTCCTCCCGCCCGGCCATGGCGTCGGGGTCGGCCTTGACGGCCGGCAGCCCGGTGTTGAGGGTGCGGATCGCTTCGGCGGCCAACGCCTGGTTGATCGGGTCGGCGCGCGGCGCCCACATCGAGTCGATGCTGTGCGCCAGGGCGTTCAGACCCGAGGCCACCGACAGCTCGGCCGGCAGCGAACTGGTCAGGTCCGCGTCGTAGACGACCGTGACGGGCAGGACCCTGTCGTCGACCCCGGTGGTTTTGCGGGAATCTTCGGTCAGCCCCCAGACGTTGGTCGCCTCCGAACCGGCGTAGGTGGTCGGGACGGCCACGATGGGCAGCCCGGTGGTCAGGGCGATCGCCTTCGCCAGGCCGGTCGTCGACCCGCCACCGATGCAGACCAGCAGGTCGATTCCATGCTCTGTGGCGGCGGCCCGGGCCTTCTCCGCCTTTCCGATCGGCACGTGCGGGGCGACGTCGTCGTAGCGTAAGGCCACCGTGATGTGCTCGGTGACCGTCTGGGCGATCGCCTGCTCGGTGGGGCCGGCGATCACCATGACCGCTCGCGCGCCGAGCCGCTCGACCTCGGCGGCCAGGTTCCGCGCCGCCCGTCCGGTGCCGAACAGCACCCGCTGCGGCAGGGTCACATGTTCGAAGGTCGTCATCGGACGTACGCCTCCCGTGCGGCCAGTTCGGCGTCGTATCCGTAGAGCCAACCACTGGCCACCAGGGGATCCTGCTGGGCGAGTCCGGCATCCCGGGTGATCTGTTCCGGCCCGTCGGGCAGGTGGTTGATCTCCTTGCGGCCGCGGCTGAGCTGCTGGACCTTCGTCGTGCGGGGCAGGCGAATCTCCTCGTAGGTGCGCAGCGCCCGACCGGGATCGGCGGTGTCCGCGGCCAGGCACTGGGCGAGCGCGGCGCCGTCCTCGATGGCCTGGGCGGCCCCCTGGGCGAAGAACGGGAACATCGGATGCGCGGCATCACCGAGCAGCGTCACCCGACCCCGCGACCACTGGTCCAGTGGTGCGCGGTCGAGCAGCGCCCACCGGCCCGGCGTCCCGGCCGCGGTGACCAGATCGGTCAGCCGGGGATCCCACCCGTCGAACTCGGCGAGCAGTTCTTCGACTGTGCCGGTGGCGCTCCAGGATTCGTCGGTGAAGTCACCGGCGGGGGCGAAGGCCACGATGTTGACGGCCTTGCCGCCGGAGATGGGGTAGTGCACGAGGTGATGGTCCGGTCCGATCCACAGGGTCTGCACCGGCCGGCGCGCAAACGCCGGTGCGTCCGCGGCGGGAACGAGCGCCCGGAACGCACACATCCCGGAGTACTCGGCGGGCGCGGGGGTGGTGATGGCGCCGCGGATGACCGAGTGGACCCCGTCGGCGCCGATGACGACGTCGGCGTCGACGACGGACCCGTCGCCGAAGTGCAGGCGCGCCCCGTCCGCGTGCGGTTCGATGCCGGTGCACCGCATGCCCAATCGGATCAGCTCCGGCGGGACTGCCGCGCGGACCGAGTCGAGCACGTCGGCGCGGTGCGCGACGTAGGACCGTTCGCCGTACAGGGCTTCGCAGTTGTCGGTGAGCTGCTCGGCGGAGAGGATCTCCCCGTTCTGCCAGCGTCGGAATTCCCAGCCGACCTCGAGGGGGACCGCCTTGGCCAGGAAGGTGTCGAACTGGCCGAGCCGGCGGATCATCCGCACCGCGTTGGGGGAGACGACCAGTCCGGCTCCGACCTCCCCGAGCTGGGGTGCCTGCTCGTAGACGGTGACGTCGAGACCGGCCCGGTGCAGGAACGCTGCTGCCGCCACTCCGCCGATACCACCGCCGACGACGGCGATACGGGGGGAACCGGTAGAAGAGGAATCGGGTGTGGGTGTACTCATGGGAAAGGCCTTTCTGCCTCGATCCGCCGGCGTGCGGAGCCGCCGGGGGTCTCGCCGTATACCGGCGAAATCACCGACCGCGCGCTGGGGGTGTGGCGCACCCGTTCCGGTGGCGGATGGGTCAGCGCTGTACGGGGGTGTCCTGGGAGATGGGGGTCAGTTCGCGGCGCAGGAGCTTGCCGACCGGGCTGCGGGGCAAGCTCTCACGCCGTTCGAGGACGCGGGGGATCTTGAATTTCGCGAGCTGTGGGCGCAGGAACTGTTGCAGCGCTTCGAGTTCGACGGTGTCGTCGCAGACGATGACCGCGGTGATGATCTCACCCCACACCGGGTCCGGGCGGCCGACGACGGCGGCATCGCGGATCCCGGGATACTGGACGACCAGGTGCTCGATCTCGGCGGGGTCCACGTTTTCCCCGCCGGTGATGATGATTTCCTTCGACCGCCCGGTGATGCACAGATCGCCGTCGACATCGATGAAGCCGCGGTCCCCGCTGACCAGCCATCCCTGTCGGAACGTCTCGGCGGTCGCGGTTTCGTTGCCCCAGTAGCCGGAGGCGATGTGCGGTCCGCGCACGAGCACCTCGCCGACCTGGCCGGGCGGAAGGTCGCGGCCGTCGTCGGAGACGATCCGCAGATCCGTCAGCAGCGCCGCAGGCCCGGATGATGCGGACTTCAGTGCCGCGTCGGTGGACCGCCGGAAACTGACCGACGGTCCGGCCTCGGTCAGCCCGTAGCTGGCGAGAACCGGGACACCGCGCGAGGCCCACAACGCCACCAGTTCCGGCGGCATCGGGGCGCCGCCGCCGAGAATCCACCGCAGACTCGAGGTGTCGGTGCCGGCGAAACCGGGATCCTGTGCCATCAGGGTGAGCATCGAGGGCACCGCGAACATGGTGGTGACCGCGAACTGCTCGATCTGCTGCAGGCACCGACCGGCGTCGAACTTGCTGTCGAGGATGACCGTGCCGCCCTTGTACAGGGTGGCGACCGCGAGGGTATTCAACGCCGCGACGTGCGACAGGGGGGTGTTCACCAGCGTCACATCGTCGGCGACGATGTCGAGTCCGAGCAGGGTGTTGACCCCGTTGAAGAACAGTGCGCCGTGACTGAGGGTGACCCCCTTGGGGTGCCCGGACGTTCCCGAGGTGTAGACGATCAGCGCCTCGGAGTCCGCCGCCGGTCGGTGCTCCGGCGCGGGCCCGGCAACGTACGCCGGCAGGTGCGGCACTGCCAGGTCACGTCCCTTGTCCAGAGCCAGGATCGGTATGCCGTCGATGCCGGGCACCTGGCGGGCGGCGTCGGCGGTCGCCGGTGACACCAGCAGCACGCGTGCGGACAGATCCTGCAGGATGTAGCCGACATCGGCGGGCGGCGAGGCGATACCGATCGGGGTGAAGACCGCCCCGATCCGTGAGCTCGCATAGAGCGCGATCAGGATCTCGGGGCGGTTCTCCGAGTAACACACCACACGATCGCCGGGCCGAACCCCCTGTGCGGTCAGAAACGCCGCCGCCGCCCGGATCCGGTCGAGAAGCTGTCCGTAGGAGATCCGTTCGTCGCCACAGATGATCGCGGTGCGGTGCGGTTGACGTTGCGCCCGGCGCTCGACGAGCTCGCCGTAGCGCAGGCCGGTGAAGCCGGCGGATCCTCCCGGACCGGAGTCCGGGGCGGGGGTGGAGAAGGCGTCCATCGAAAATTTCTCCCGGTCAGATCGGGTAGTGGCGGTCGTCGCTGGAGACGGTGATCCACCGCAGTTCGGTAAATTCTTCCAGAGCCGCGGACGAGCCGAAACGCCCGAAGCCGCTGGCCTTGACCCCACCGAACGGCATCTGCGCCTCGTCGTGCACGGTGGCGCCGTTGATGTGGCAGATCCCGGACTGAATCCGCTGCGCCAGGGTCAGGCCCCGGCCGACATCACCGGTGAACAGGGCGGCGGAGAGCCCGTAGTCGGAGTCGTTGGCCACCCGCACCGCCTCGTCGACACCATCGACCTCGATGATCGGGGCGAGGGGACCGAACGACTCCTCGGAGTAGATACGGGCGGCCGATGTGACACCGGACAGCACGGTGGGCGGGTAGTACAGGCCGTCCGCCACACCGCCGGTGACCACGGTGGCGCCCTGAGCGACCGCATCGGCGACCAACGCCTGCACGTGCGCGACGGCGCCCTCGTGCACCAGCGGACCCAGCTGGGTGCGCGGATCCTCCGGGTCACCGACCACGAGCTGCGCGGCCCGCTCGGCCAACAGGGCGGTGAACTCGGCGGCAACCGCGCGGTCGACGATCAGCCGCTCCGTCGACATGCAGATCTGGCCCTGGTTCATGAACGCACCGAACGATGCCGCGGCGGCCGCGGCCTCGAGGTCGGCATCGGCCAGCACGACGAACGGTGCCTTCCCGCCGAGTTCGAGAACCGTTCGCGTCAAATGCTTCCCAGCCTTCTCGGCGATGATGCGTCCCACCGTGGTGGAGCCGGTGAAGTTGACGCACCGCACCGCCTTGTGCGCGATCAGCGCCTCGACCACCTCGGCGGCATCCTCCGCGGCGTTGGTGACCAGGTTCGCCGCACCGGGCGGGATGCCGGCGTCGATGAGGCATTCGATGATGGCGGCATGGGTCGCCGGGGTCTCCTCCGACGCCTTGAGCACCACGGTGTTGCCGTAGGCCAGCGGCATGGCGATCGCCCGGACACCGAGGATGACCGGCGCATTCCACGGTGCGATGCCGACCACGACCCCGACCGGCTCCCGCACGGCGAGCGCGGTCAGCCCCGGCACGTCGGAGGGGATGACCTGGCCGACCGTCGAATAGACCTGGGCGGCGGCCTCACGGAACATCCCGGCCGCCAGATGGACGTTGAAATGGCACCAGGAGGCGGCGGCGCCCATCTCCTTGCCCATCATCGCCGAGATGGCCTCGCTGCGTTCGTCGAGGAGTTCGGCGGCCCGCTCGAGGACCTGCCGGCGGGCGGCGGGGGAGGTGGCGGCCCACCCGGCGGCGGCGTCGGCCGCCGCGTCGACGGCGCGTTCGGCGTCGGCACGGGTGGCGGCCGCGACCCGGGCGATCGGTTCGCCGGTCAGGCGGCGTGTCTTGACGATGAAGCGACCGCCGGCGGCGTCGACCGGATCTCCGCCGATGCGCAGCGGAACGGTCACCACGGCGGATTCGGTGGTGGAGGTCATCGGCGTTCTCCTATTCCGCGGTGGTGGCGTAGGTGCCCAGGCCCGGGCGGTACGTCTTGTCGTCGAGGAACTGGGTCATGCCCTGCTCACGTGCCTCGGTGTCGAACAGGATCGCCTGGTCGTGCTTGGCGTAGAGATAGTCCTCGGCGGCCTCCCACGACATCAGCCGCGAGTGCCTAAAGCCCATCTTCGCCCCGCGGACCACCCACTGGCTCAGGCTGGTCAGCTGCAGGGCGAGTTCGATGGTGCGGGCGCGGAGCTGATCGGCGGGCACGGCCTCGTTGACCAAACGCATTTCCGACGCGCGCTTTCCGTCGAAGTGCTGCCCGGTCATGATGTAGAACATGGCATCGCGGGTGGGGATGGTCTCCGCCAACGCGCGAGTGACCAGGTTGCCGGGGGTGACGCCCCAGTTCACCTCGGACAATCCGAACGTCGCGTCCTCGGACGCGATCGCCAGATCGCAGGAGACGAGCGGCACGAACGCCCCGCCGAAGCACCACCCGTTGACCATCGCGATGGTGGGCTTGGCGTAGTTGAGGAGCTTGCGGTACTGCCAGTTCGTGCCCTCACCCCGCACCCGGTGCTGCACCGAACGGGGCTTGCCGTCGGTCTCGCGGAAGTACTCCTTGAGATCCATACCCGCCGAGAAGGCGTCGTCGGTGCCGGTCAGCACCACCACGGCGCAGCGGTCGTCATCCTCCAAATGATCAAGGGTGGCGAACATTTCGCGGTTGAGGGTCGGGTTCATCGCATTGCGCTTGTCCGGGCGGTTGAACCGGACCCAGGCGATGCGGTGCTCGTCGAACTCGACGAGGACGGTGTTACCCCAGGGTTCGTTGGTGTTGTCGGACATGGATGTCTCCGTTCGATCGTCCGGCCTGGCGGCCGCGACACAAGTGAGTGCGCTGGTCAAGAAGCCCCGCGCTGTATCAGAAACTCTGATATTGAAAGTATCAGTGATTCTGATAACCTGTCAACCATGACTA
Organism: Rhodococcus sp. T2V; assembly: GCF_029269925.1. NCBI lineage: Bacteria > Bacillati > Actinomycetota > Actinomycetes > Mycobacteriales > Nocardiaceae > Rhodococcus > Rhodococcus sp. T2V. The sequence goes on along the minus strand of NZ_JARJBD010000117.1, from coordinate 1,230 downwards.
TCGAGGCACTCGAGGATGGGACCGCCCAGGATGTCGACGGAACGCCGGCCAGGGTGACGTATCTGGTCAAACGGCTCGAGTCCGCAGTCCGTCGCGACCTCGATGCCGCCATGCAGGCTCAAGGATTGACCACGCCGCAGTACGCAGCGCTGAGCATCCTGCAGCGGAACCCTGGACTATCGTCGGCCCAGCTTGCCCGTCGCTCGTTCGTCACCGCTCAGTCGATGCAGGTCATGGTTGCCGCGTTCGTGCGCAGCGGGTACATCGAGCGTCACCCCGATCCCGACAAGCAACGTATCCTGCGCAACTACCTCACCGACGCCGGAATCGACGTGCTCGACCGATGCGAGGAGGCGGCCGATCGCATCGAAGATCGAATGCTGGCTGGAATCAGTAGGTCTCAGATCTCTCGACTTCGCGAGATCATGACCACCTGCGTGCAGAACCTGACAGATGGACCTCACCCCGGCGACTGAGAAGAGGCCCGCTCCGCCTCGGAATCCGACGTCAGACGCGGCCCGGTCGGGGTAGGCGCGGGCTGATCGGTTGCGGGATCGACGCGGTCCTCTCTATCGGCGGCGTGGCCACCAATGTGACCGTCGAGGGCGCAGCCCGGGAACGGGATGCGGTCCACTAGGGCTACCGCGTAGTCCTGGTTTCGGATGCTTGCGCAGCCGTTAACCGACGAAGCGCACGAAGCGACCCCTGGCCTCCATCTCGCTGCTCGGCGCAGTGAAGGCGTCCCCTGAGATTCGGCACGGTCGAACGTCACGATGGATAGGTCACGGTGCCGACCGGCGTACACGCCGTGGATAGTCTGTGTCCTGTGTCCTGTGTCCTGTGTCCTCGAGCTCGGAGTAGCGCGTGATCCAACGCCGGAGGTATGAGCTTTCTGCGCATTCGGGAGGGGGCGATGGCGCACTTGCCTTTCCGGTCGCTACGCGGTGCCGACGCTTTGATCTGGATGGCCCCCCGTTCGACGGTGTCGCGGGGACAGTACAGGTGGGGACCCGGGCCAGAGGTGCTAATCCGGAAGCCCTTAACCTTCCGCCGTGCGATCTGCCCGGATCGAACTTGGCATCGTCGATATGTCTGGTCTACAGCGGTTCCTAGTAGCGTGTCGCTGCTTAGTTCTGCCTTGTTTCGTTTAAGTTGGAGGCGGTAGACTTCCCCTTCCCTCTGCCGGTCAGGACTGTTGTCAATGCCTTCGCAGAAGAAGCGTCCGGTGAC
>NZ_JARJBD010000116.1:0-26147 GCF_029269925.1 Rhodococcus sp. T2V | reverse complement strand
CAGCGGATCCGAACTGGCCCGACTGGTACGCCGCCTACATGGTCGCCGAACAGGCGGGAGCGGAGCTGCCCGTCTGACTGCCCTCGACACCGTCCACCGGTCGCCCCTTACCCTGCCCCACCCAGCAAGGAGGACGCCATGTCCACGATCCACCTCCACCAGACCACCACCGCCACCCCGGAACAATTCCTCGACGCACTCACCGACTTCGGGCCCGGCCGCCAGGCGTTGTTCGGTAACAGCGCCGACGACTACCTGCAGGTGCACGAACTCGGCACCGACCACGCCGACGTCACCGAAGGCTCCGGCGGGGCCTGGGAACGCCTTCGCTATGACTGGACCGACCCCCACCGCGTCGTCATGACGACCACCGACTCCAACCTGTGGGGCGGCAACTCCGGCCACACCTACACCCTCACCCCGCTGCCCGATGGGACCACCGACGTCGACGCCGTCGTGGTCCGCGACGGCAAGAATTTCAAAGGACGAGCGCTCGGGGCCGTGCTTGGCGTCTTCGGCACCCGCGTCCTGGGAAGGCCGTTCGACAACACCGTCAAGGCCATCGAGGCCCGCAACTCCAGCCCGCGGACGGCGAACAACACCTGAATCCCACAGTGCCGCCGTCGAGCACCGCAACCACGGTGCCCGACGACGCCATCGTTTCCGAAAGTCTGCGGAAAGCGAAAGCTGAGCCTGGCTACGGCCGCGCCGACCCCATCGTCACGGCGTCGACGCGTGCGGTGTCTTCGCCGACGTTCGCGCCCCCGCACCGCCCTTCCCGCAGCGGGAGCCTTCGCTGTGGCGCGCGGGCACGGGCACCAACGGAACCCGCCATCCGCGACAGGCAGGGTGGCGGGTTCCTCGCACGGCCCCGCAGGGCCGGTGGCAGTGACCGGGCAGCATTTCCGGGAGGTCAGTGAAGTGCTGATGCGTCGCGGGTCATCACCTCGGGAAACCGGAACACGTTCGCTTCGACGGGGCGTGCTCGGCAAGGGCGTCGACGGTCTCGCTACGCGCCGCGACGATACCGATGTCCGCGTCCGGTTGGCCCAAGAAGATCCGCGCCTGTGCCACGTCCGAGTCCTCCGCCATCACCTCGAAAGTCATGCCGCGAGCAACGAGCCGAGCTTCGCGGTCGCTGCACGCTCGACGAGCAACGGAACGAAATCCCGAATCGGGCATCCCGCAAACTGGGCGACCGCCTCCCCCACCGCGGTCCCGACCGCCTCCCGTGATGCGGCCGGGAACGTGTTCAGCAACCGTGCCGCGACCTGCGACAGCTGGCGCGCTTCCTCCGCAGCGTTCATACCCCCAAGCCTGCGCTCTCGATCTCGGTGACTACGTGTCTCGAGCGGAAACGGGGGTTGAACAAACCATGAACACCCAGGCGGGGGGTGGTTCGCCGGGACCGTTCCGACCAGGCTGAAGTAGTGAACGCAGAATTTGTCGTTCTTCTCATCGTGGTCGTCACCGCACTGGGCTTCGATTTCACCAACGGTTTCCATGACACCGCCAACGCCATGGCCACCTCGATCGCCACCGGGGCACTCACACCCAAAGTGGCGGTGACGCTTTCCGCGCTACTGAACCTGGTGGGCGCGTTCCTGTCGGTCGAGGTCGCCGCGACGGTCGCCAAGGGCATCGTCAACCTCGGCGACACCGGCGGGCAGGCACTGCTGATTATCGTCTTCGCCGGCCTCGTCGGCGGCATCCTGTGGAACCTGCTGACCTGGCTGCTCGGCATACCGTCGAGTTCGTCGCACGCCCTCTTCGGCGGCCTGATCGGGGCGACCATCGCCGCCCTGGGCATGGGGGGCGTCGAGTGGTCCGGGGTGATCAGCAAGATCGTCATCCCCGCCGTCCTCGCACCGGTGGTCGCCTGCCTGGTTGCCGCCACCGGCACCTGGCTGATCTACCGCATCACCGCCGACGTCGAGGAAAATGCCAAGGAACAGGGCTTCCGCTGGGGGCAGATCGGGTCGGCGTCGCTGGTCTCACTCGCGCACGGCACCAACGACGCCCAGAAGACGATGGGCATCATCTTCCTGGCCCTGGTGGCGTACGGCAGCATCACCGCCGACACCGCAATGCCGTTCTGGGTGAAACTCTCGTGCGCCCTCGCGATCGCCCTGGGCACCTACCTCGGCGGCTGGCGGATCATCCGCACCCTCGGGAAGGGCCTCGTCGAGATCACCTCGCCCCAGGGGATGGCCGCCGAAGCCTCCTCGGCCGCGATCATCCTCACCTCCAGCCACTTCGGCCTCCCGCTCTCGACCACCCAGGTCGCCACCGGGTCCATCCTCGGCACCGGAATCGGCAAGTCCGGCGCGGAGGTGAGGTGGGGTGTGGCCGGCCGGATGGCGGTCGCGTGGCTATTCACCCTGCCCTCCGCCGCCGTGGTCGGGGCGGTGTGCTGGCTGATCGCCGACGTGATCGGCGGCCTCGCGGGTGTTCTCGTCGTGTTCGCGTTGCTGCTGATCGCCGCCGCCGCCCTGTATCTCCGTTCGCGCCGCAACCCGATCGACACCTCGAACGTCAACGAGGACTGGGACGGCGGGCTGACCCCACCGTCCGAGAAGACCAAGACCCCCACCCCGCACTCGACCCAACTCTGAGAGGGGTGGCACCGTGGATCTGTTCCGGGGCACCGTGGACTCGCTCTGGCAGGTCGTGCTCATCGGCCTGCTCTTCGGTGCCGGACTGCCCGCCATCTTCGCGCTCGGCATCCGGTTCCTGTCGCCGGGGGCCACGACGACCGCGGACGGAAACGGCGCCACCCGCACACCGGCCGCTCTGATCGCCGGTCTGGCATGCTTCGCGGTGATCCTCGTCGCGATCGTCGCCGGAATCCTGTTCATCATGAAGGACTTCCTCGCCCACGATTTCGGGATCCACATCTTCTGACGCAGAAAGGACGACCTGTCGTGCATCGGACATCGATCACCTCGGTCCCGGCGAAGGTCCTGGCCTGGGTTCGGGGCGGCTATCCCCATGGGATACCCCGGGAGGACTACGTCGCGCTGTTCGCCGTCCTGCACCGCCACCTCACCGAGACCGAGGTGCGCGAGATCGTCGACGAACTGTCGGCGCCGGCCGGGCACGCCCTCGAGGACGGCAAGATCGACCGCACCGAGATCGAGGACGCCATCGCCCACCTGATCCACGAACACCCCGACGACGACGACATCACCCGGGTCGCCTCCCGCCTGGCCGCGGGCGGCTGGCCTCTCGAGTCGGCGCTCGCGGAGAAAACCCCGCTCGCAAAGGCCCTGCCCCCGTTGTTGGCCAGCATCATCGGCTGGCTCCGCGCCGGGTACCCCGAGGGTGTCCCGGAGACCGACTACATCCCGCTGATCGCCCTGCTCCGCCGGCGCCTGTCCGACGACGAGGTCCGCGACATCACCACCGCACTCGTCGACCAGGGCGACCTCCCGATCGGCAAGACCGACATCCAGACGATGATCACCAAGGTCACCAACGAGGAGCCCCTCGACACCGACGTCGAACGGGTCCGCGCCCACCTGGTGGCCGGCGGCTGGGCCATCACGGACGACACGCCGAACGACCATCCGCACTGAGTCACGCTGATGATCTGATCGCACATCGAACGCTCGGTATCGGTGCGGGGAGGAGGGCACCAGATGTTCCAACGTGGCACCACCGTTGCTCCCGAGCTGCACGACCTGCACGAGCTGGACGAGTCCCTGCTGATCGAGCCCGAGTCCCGCCGCCCGGCCTGGCGGGATCTTCTCGCCTCCACCCCGGGCCGGCTGTCGGTGCTGGCGGTGGTCCTCGTCGCTGCCGCGCTGGCGGCGGGCGTGGTGACGTCGGCGGTCACCGACGCGCGGCAGCGGGAGATCGACACCTTGCGGACGCACTCGGAGCCCCTGGCCGACGCCGCCCAGAGCCTCTACGGTTCGCTGTCGATCGCGGACGCCGCCGCGACGACGTCGTTCCTCGTCGGCGGGGTCGAGCCGGTCGAGGTACGCGAGCGCTACAACCAGGCCGTCGGGGACGCGTCCAACGCGTTGGTGAGCGCCTCGACCGGCGTCTCCGCGGCGGACGCGGACACGGTCGGCCTGCTGTCGGAGGTGTCGAGGCGCTTCGCCGAGTACACCAGCCTGGTCGCCACCGCCCGCGCCAACGACCGCTCCGGGAACCCGGTCGGACTCACCTACCTCGGTAACGCCTCGTCCATGATGCAGGGCACCATCCCGCCGCTGGCGCACCGGCTGTGCACCGAGCAGTGGAAGTCGGTGGCCACCACACAGACTCGCATCACCCGGCTGCCGGTGGTCGCGTTCGCGGTGACGATGTCCGCGGTGTTCGGACTGGTGCTGGCGCAGGTGTATTTGGCACGCAAGAGCCGGCGGCTGGTCAACCCCGGCCTTCTCGTGGCCGCGCTGCTGATGGTCGGGCTGCTGGTGTGGTCGGCTCTGGCGTTCGCGGTGTCCACGTCGGCGGTCGAGCGCGCCCGGACGGCTGGGACGCAACCGCTGAGCGCGCTCGCGGCGGCCCGGATCCTGGCGCAGCAGGCACGGGCGGACGAAGTGCTCGGTGTGCTGCGGCGCGGGGCGGACCCCCAATCCGAGGTCGACTTCTCCCGGCACACGGTCGTGCTGTCCGAAATCCTCGTCCACTACCGGAACACTTCGCGAGGTGGGGTGGCCGACGCTGCGGTCGCCGACGCCGACGCCGCGCTCGGCGGCTGGCGGGACACCCACACGGTGCTGCGGGAGCGGCTCGGGAACGGGGACTATCCCGGGGCGGCCGCCCTCGCCGTCGGCCCCGGCGTCGACGCGTCCACCGCCCGGTTCGCCGCACTCGATCAGGCGTTGCAGTCGGCGATCGAGACGTTGCGGGGCGAGGAACGCGATGCCGTCGACCGGGCGTATCGCGTCACGTCGCTGCTGCTCGTGGGGCACTCGTGGTCGGTGTGCTCTGTGGGTTCGCCGTCGGCGGGGGCATCTGGCCGAGGTTGAACGAGTACCACTGATGCCCCGGTACGGAATCGAGAAGGGGACGGGGATCGGCCCGCGCCCAGGGCCTGACCACGGGCGTCGAACATCGAGCGCTCGTCGCCTCGCCGGCGCACTCCTGGCCGTCGGGGTGGTCCTCGCCGGGCGCACGGCCCCCGAACCCGTCACGCCCGCCGTGACGGGGGATTACACGCAGCTGTCCCTGCCGACCGGAACACAGATCATCCCCCCGCCGGGCATCGCCCCCGCGGAGCCACCGGCGCCGTCCAGCTGCGGCGCGCTGGCCAGCCTGCGCCCGGGCCCACCCGTCCCGACCGGCGACCGGCCACCCGGACGGCTGGTCGCCGACATCCTCGCCCGCGGCCGGCTGATCGTCGGGGTCGGCCAGGACACCAACCTGTTCAGTTTCCGTGACCCCGCCACCGACACTCTCACCGGCTTCGACGTGGACCTGGCGAGGGAGGTCGCGCGCGATCTCCTCGGCGACCCGGACAAGGTCGAATTCCGGCCCCCACCCCCGGCGGCCGCTTCGACGCACTCGAGAAGAACGAGGTGGACATCGTCGCGCAGACCACCACTATCACCTGTGAGCGGGCCGAGCGGGTGGCGTTCTCCACCGTCTACCTCGAGGCCCACCAACGCCTGCTGGCGCCGGCAGGGTGCCGATCTCCGGGCCCGCAGGCCTGGCCGGCACCCGCGTGTGCGCCGCCGCCGACACCACCTCCCTCAACACCATCCGCCGAATCCAACCGCAGGCACGATCGTCGCGGTCCCCGACCCGGCCGACTGCCTGGTCGTCCTCCAACAGCGGCAGGCCGACGCCGCCAGCAGCGACGACACCACCCTCGCGGGCCTCGCCGCCCAGGACCCTACCTTCGAAATCGTCGGTCCCGCTCTGGAATTCGAGCCGTACGGCATCGGCATCAACAAAACCAACACCGATCTGGTGCGCCGGGTGAACGGCACCCTCGAGCGGATGCGCACGGACGGGACTTGGACGACCCTCTACCGCCGTTGGCTGACCACACTCGGCCCGCCCGCCCCGACCTACCGGGACTGACGTGCCCCCCATTCCGGGAGCGACACCGCCGCCGAGGACGAAGACACCGCCCCACCCCGCAACGCGTCTCGACCATCGCAGTCCCGATGGTGGTCGGGTCGTCCGCCCCGCCCCGAGAAGTCACGACGACCTCACTTCCCGGAAACGCGGTGGTTGCTCCACGCCGCATACGATGGTGGTGCACCCAGCACATCAACCGGATGGTCACCCGCTGATGACGACTCTTTCGCCCCGCCACCCACTCGCTGAGCGCCTCCCGAACCCTCGCCGGGGCAGGCACCTGTCGACGACCGACCTCGCCGTCCAGTGACGGGCCGCGCGCGGCACCGACCACCCCACCGGCCCACCACATCCGCGACCCGCACGGCCGCAGTGCGGGCGCGCGACTGGGTCGGGCGGGTGAGCGTGGCCGGGGTCGTGACAGTGTCGGCGGGGGTGGTCTGCCTGGCGTTGGGTGCGGTGTCCGGGGCCGCGCTGGTGTTCGGGATCGGTGCCCTGACCGCATCGGCGATGATCCTGATCGCGGTGACCGCCACCGGATTCCTCTCCGCCGGTGCGGTATTGATCGCCCGCGCCCGCCCACCTCGACCACGGCGATCGGCGGCGGCCATATGGTCCCCGCCGCCGCGCTCCGATGCCCGCACCCATCGACGACGGAAGGTAAACCATGACCGACGTACCGGCCGAGTACCCCGCGCAAGTGATCACCACCGAATGGATCAAGGCCCACCTCGCGCGGATGGGCCACGCCGACCCGGCCGGCGAAACCCGGCACGAGCCCGACCCGAAGACCCACCAGCCCGAATAGTCATTCGTCAGGCAGTGGAAGTTCTCCGGTGATCACGAAGATGACGCGGCGACTGATCTCGACGGTGTGATCGCAGAACCGTTCATAGAACCGACCGAGCAGCGTGATGTTCACCGCGGACGCGGCCCCGTACAGCCAGTCGTCGCTCTTGGTGGCGGCGAACAGCTTGCGCAGCAGCTCGTCGGTCCGCTCGTCCGCCCAGATCAAATCCAACGCCGCCGCCTCGTCTCGGGTTCGCAAAACCTCTTGTGCCGCCGCGGCCTGTGCCGTCGCCGCGGCGCCCATGTCCGAGATGATGGCCCGTAGTTCGTGGGGAACGACCGGTTCGGGGTGGTGCAGCCGCGCCACCTCTGCGATGTGCGCCGCCAGGCTGCCCATCCGCCGCAGGTCCGCGATGTTGTGCATCCCACCGATCAGCGCCCGCAGATCCTGCGCCACCGGTTGCTGACGCGCGATCAGCGTGAGCGCGCGATGATCGAGCTCCCGGCCCCGGGTGTCGATGTCCGCACAGACCTCGGCGGCCCGGTCGGCGGCGGTCAGGTCGGTATCGAGCAGAGCCCGGGTTGCGCGCTCGATCGCCACCTCCGTCAATGCACACAGCTCGACGAGGTCATCTTTGATCTGCGCGAGCTGTTCGTCGAATTGTTCCCGCATCGTCCCGGATTCCCTCTCGCTCTGGATTACCCGGCTGTCCGAGACACTCGGGCTCGGCGGCACGCTGCACGGGAATACCCGCTCCCGAGGAAATCAGTCCTTCACTGATCGACGCCTGTTCATTGGACATCGTCGATTCGGCACCCGCGATGGACGCGGCGCTGCGCACTTCGATCGCCACCTGGCTCTCCCAGTACACCTCCGATCGTCCGCGCGACACTCCCGGAACCCCCATCAGGGTCTCCTCTCCATCGGTACCCGCCCCGAGACGCATCGGCCACGTTGTCGCGACGCTCGTCGCCGAACCATGAGCCCACCTCTTGTTTCTTTGCAACGGACCCACAACCCCCTTATCAGGGGGAGCCGCGGTGCGCCCTGCCTCATGGCAGAGTGCACCCTCGTCCAGAGCCGGATTCGTCCCCGACAGGGGCCCAGGTCGGACAACCCGCCACCCGCCGCCCCGCGAACGTCGTGGCGGCCAGGAGACCGGCGAGCCTCCTCCATGCGAGGATGACAGCCGTGTCCGACCATCCGAACAGCAACGCACCAGGCCGATTCACGATCGGCTCGAAGGTGTGGTTCCGCGACGGTGCCGGCGGCAACCAAATCGCCCGGCTACCCGGCACGGTCGTCGAGGACTACGGCGACGAGGTCGCCGCCAACGATCACCTGGGCCGGGATTGGGCGCCCGTTCGGCGGTGGGCCGTCGCGTTGGACGAGGGTCGGCTCGTCTTCAGCGACGGACACGACCTCGAGGACCGCTGATCCGGACCGGACGATCAGGTCCGATCCGAGCCGGGAACGCCTAAACCGGGGCTGCCACGGCGATCGACATCCGGGTATCCGGGTACCAGCCCCGTAGCCAGCCCGCCCACCACCTGCGGCGCGCGATCACCTCCGCACCCATCACCTCGGCACCCATCACCTCGGAACCGGCCTTCGGCGCCGCCTCGGGCTCGACGGGGATGATGGGCGCCAACCCCTGAAGTTTCTCTCGGGCGAGCCGCTCGACCAGAAGCGGCACGAAGTCCCTCACCTTCCCGGTCGCGAAGTGCTCGTGCGCCGAACGCACCACCTGCTCGATGCTCTCCCGGGGCAGGTCCGGGAACCTCGTATCGAGGCGGTCGATGACTTGGTCGATGTGCAGCAACTCCTCATCGTGCGTCATGAAGAAATCCTCCGCCGTGCCCGCAGGTGGGGTCAACGAGCAGACCTCGACGATCCTGGTCGCCGTGCTCCTCGCACAGGTGCGCGAATCGATCGAACCACCGTTCAGGGAAGCAACCGCGACCAGCAATGCATCAGGAAGGTCGTCTCATTTCCTTCGAATCCAAGACAGTGCTTCTCGATTCATGCCGGAGGCAGAGTGCGGCCCCCAACCAGCACAGACGGGCACTCTTACCAGTCCGGCGATCGAAGGAATCTGCCCGAACATCCGCGCAGTAGCCGAAGCCTTCGGGCCCGCCAGTGGTAGAGGGGATGTTAACCGCCGAGGCACTCACAGAGATGGCGCTACAGGTAAAGATCGTGGCCTCGCTGCAACGGATGCCGGTCCTTCTCGCTTCCAGCCCGTGCAGGGGCGAGGTCCGAGACCACCGATTTCCAGCAGCGGGCGCGCCGGTCGCGCAAGATGGTGGGGCCGGTTCGAGGTAGGCCGTGGTCATCCCGACCACCCCTGATCCGCGGACGAAGGCCACCCGAGGGACCACGCCAGGACAGAACGAGACCCATTCCCCGATCCCTCACCCGCCGGTGCGGGCGACCATCCGACCCGGGCGGCACGGATCGAACACGGCGAAACGGTTCGGCGCCGAATCCCGTTCGACGCCATCGCCAAACACGCTCCGGACCGCGACCGTGACCCGGTCGGCCTGCTCGAGTCCCAGGGGGCCACCCGGGTCCCCGACCTCGTCCCCATCCGATACGGGCGGATGGCCGAGTCACCGTTCGCGTTCTACCGCAGCGCGGCGCTGGTGATGGCCGACGACTTCTCGCACGCCTCGGCCACCGGCCTGCACGCCCAATTGCGTACGCCGACCTGAACAATCGCGACGACGAAGCCCCGCGCGACGCTGCCGCCGGTCGCCAAGAGGCCGTGCAGCCGCTGGCGTGAGCGAAAGACGTGCACAAGATGAGCGAATCCGACACGACGCCGTCATCGACTCCTGAGCCGGACGAGGCCGGAGCGAGGCCCCACAAGGATGCCGCGAAACCGGCAGCCGAGCCGGACTGGTGGAAGCGCCACTATACGTTCACCGGAACGGCTGTCGGGCTGGTGTTTGTGTGGTTGTCGATGACGCCGTCGCTCCTTCCGCGTGGGCCGCTGTTCCAGGGATTGGTCAGTGCGGCGGCGGGCGCCATCGGCTACGCGATCGAGGTGTTCGCGGTGTGGCTGGTGCGCTATATGACCTCGAAGGATTCCAGCCCGCCCGCGCCGCGGGTGGCGTGGATCGGGTTGATCGTGGTCGGCGTGGTAAGCGCGGTCGGTGAGCGCTCCGCACGGGCGAGCAACGGAACCCGTCACCCGCGACAGGCAGGGCGGCGGTTCGTCGCACCGCCCCCCAGGGCCGGTGAAAGTGACCAGGGCACCATTTCCGGGTGGCCTGGTGAGTTGATGCATCGCGGGTCATCACCTCGGGAAACCAGAACACGATCGCATCGACGTGTCGGTGCACCTGGTATCGCTCGGCGCGCAGGGCTGCGGCCTCCGCGCGCAGCCGATCGGTCAGCTGGTGGGCCTTGCGGCGACACCCTCCAAACCGACCGACGACACCTGCTCGATCACTTCACCCTCACCGACGTGACGCACAAGGTGGTGGGCGTGGGCAGTGTGGGCACCCGCGCGTGGATCCTGCTGCTCGAAGCAAGAGTCGGCGCCGAAGCCCTACTCCTGCAAGCCAAACAAGCCGACAAATCGGTCCTGACCGCCTACGCGGGCGAATCGGAGACACCAACCAGGGAGAACGGTTGGTCACCGGACAACGTCTCGTGCAGGCCACCAGCGACATCTTCCTCGGCTGGCTGCGCGCGCAGCCCATCGGCGGCCGTGACGAGGACTACTGCCTCCGCCAGCTTCGGGACTGGAAGGTGTCCGCCGACATCGACACGATGCGCCCCCGGCGCATGCAGCTATACGCCCAGCTCTGCGGCTGGACCCTCGCCCGCGCACATGCCCGCTCCGGCGACCGAGTCGCCATCTCGGCGTACCTCGGCAACTCCACCAAGTTCGACAACGCACTCGCCGACTTCGCCGACACCTACGCCGACCAGGACGAACACGATCACACCGCACTCGCCGCAGCCGTCGGCGCCGGAACCGTCCAAGCACAACCCAACGTGTGAACCGCCCCACCATCACCACCACACCCGGAAGTAACCTACAACCCGAAACACGGTCCACACCAACACAATCAGGGCATCACGATCTTGCGAAGATACACAATCACCCGACCACTCACTCCATCTCAATACCGAAACGCACATCAACACCACATGATTCAGCTCCGCGGCATCAGGCAGGTCGGGCACCCCAGGCCCACCTGCCTCGGCACACCTCGCCGGCACCCCACAACTCCGACACCGGCACCAACCGGAAGAGGCGACTCGGCGAGGCTGCAGCGCGCGGGGGTCTCGCCGAGGATCTAGACCCCCAAGAGCTCCGCCGCGGTGGCAGCATGAGAGCTAGGAGGGCTGGAAGTGAGCGCGCGCCGATTCGAATCTTCGCCGTCGAAAGGCGAGGCCGACGCGATGCACACGCAAGCCGTGTGAGATCTGGATCCGATCGAAGGAGCGCCAGGAAGATGACAACCATGCAGTCTGTCGTCGCCGACACGTTAGGCGAACCGTCCGAGGTCCTGCACCTGCAGGCCCGCCCGATTCCGGAGCCCGGTCCCGGCCAGGTCCGGATCCGGGTGACAGCGGTTCCTGTCCATGCCAGCGACCTGCACACCATCCGCGGCAGATACGGATTCACCCCGCAGTTCCCGACCGTACCCGGAATTGAATCCGTCGGCGTGATCGACGAACTCGGTAGCGGCACAGACGGTCTGACCGTCGGGCAACGCGTCATCACGATCGGAGTCACGGGCACCTGGCAGGAGTATGTCGTTGCCGACGCCGAGCAGGTCTTGCCCGTTCCCGCCGGCATGAGCAATTCCACGGCCGCCCAGATTCTCGCCAATCCGCTCACCGCCGTGATCTTGACCGCTGACGAACTCGATGTTCGACCGGGTGAATGGCTCCTGCAGACCGCGGCCGGTTCCACCGTGGGCCAGTCGGTCATCCAACTCGGCGCGCACGTCGGCTTCAAGACCCTCAACGTGGTCCGCCGTCGGTCCGCTGTCGAGGGCATCCTCGCACTGGGGGGCACCGCGGTGATCTGCACCGAGGATGAGGACCTGCGTGAACGGGTGGTCGACATCGCCGGCCACGACGGGGTGTCCAAGGCGATCGACTGCGTCGGCGGTCAGGTCGGTGCGGATGTCTCGCGTGCGCTGGCACCGCACGGTGAGTTGGTCGTTTTCGGTGCGTTGTCCACGCACCGCCAAACTGTTCCCGACAAACTCACCATCCCCCTCTTCGCGCGGTCGCTGATCTACGAAACCAAGACCGTTCGGGGGTTCTGGCTGCTGCGCTGGTTCACCGAGACCCCGAAGGACCGGATGGCCGCAACGATCGCCCGGACAGTTCAGCTCGTCGACAGCGGCGCGCTGCGCGTGCCCGAGGGTCAGCCGGTCCCCCTCGGAAAGTTCGGTGAAGCCGTCTATTTGGCCGAAGCTCCCGCACACGGGGGCAAACCGCTGCTGGTATTCGAACGGTAGGGGGCAAACGCTGCCCTTCGACGAGTACGCGCGGCCCGGCTCACGGCGGGGCGGCGGCGGCCGAGGCGGGCGCGCCGGGTACACAAACCCTGGGCCGGAAGGTAGCCGTTGGACCGTCCGGTGAAGTTCTTCATCCGCCCGTCCAGGCGCCCAGTCGATGACGGAGCGCGTCGCGCGGGACCAGGACACCGACGCCGGTCGGCGATGCGCGTTCCCGCGGGCCACCTCGGATATGCTTGCGGCCATCACCGCTCGGCGTGGCTTTGGGACGCAGTGTATGCCGCGACGGTGGCCGCCACCGCGTCCTCCAACGGGGTGGCGTGGTCACCGAGCACAGTGGTGTACGCGGTGTGGGCGACGACGTGGTCCTCGTCGAACTCGTAGAGCATCTCGATCATCTCGCGGACCGCCGGCGCGACCGTCCCGATCAGGCGCAATTGCCAGGCCCGGACCGGGCGCAGCCGCAACGGCGCCGCGGCCAGGCCCGCGGCGATGGCGGCGAACTCGCGGGTGGTGCCGGTGGTGGCGTTCGGGACGTGCCAAGCACTCCCCCACATCGCCGGCGTCTCGCTCAACCGGACCAGCGCCTCACCGAAGTCGGGGACATACGTATAGGTATGGAGGCGATCGGGATCGCCCACCACATCCACCCGCTCGCCGCGACAGAGCGGTCCGAAGAAGCGGTCGCCGACCGCGGACGCCGTGACGCCGGGCCCGAAGAAGTCCGACGCCCGACCGGCCACGACGCGCAATCGCCCGGCCTGGTGGGCGTCGGCGAGGTCGCGCCACATCTGTGCCCGCACCCGACCCTTGCGGGTGGTCGCGGCCAGCGGGAGCGCCTCGGTGAGCGGTCCGGAAACTGGGCCGTAGCCGTAGACGTTCTCGGCCGCCACCAGCAGCGCCCCGGCCGCGGCGACAGCCTCGACCACCCGACTCTGCAACGCCCGGAACTCCTGCGGCCAGCGATGATAGGCCGGTTGCGCGCACTGAAACACCACCGCGGCACCCGCGGTCGCGGCATCGGCCGCACTCGGGTCGCCGAGGTCGGCCCGCAGACTGATCGCCCCGGGCACCGCGCGCCCGGAGCGGGTGACCACGGTAGCGGTGATCCCGCGCGCGGCGAGGGAGGAGATGACGGCACGTCCGACCGGACCGGCACCGAGCACAACGTGTGATGTGGTGGCCATTCTGGATAACTCCTTCGAAGGGGGCGGGCAGTAGGGCCGGCATCTGCGATCACCGACACGGCCACCAGCGATTACCGACTATCGATCGAATCCCGAACGGTGTTCGGCATTGACGAGTGTACTGTTCCCGAACGATGTTCGGAAGAGGACGTGTTCCCAGGTAGGGTGGGCCGATGTCCAATGGGAAGCCGGAGACCCGACGGGAACGGCAACGCCGCGAACTGCTGACCGAGATCGAGGCCGAGGCCCGGCGCCAGCTCACCCAGGGTGGGCCCGGAGCGGTATCCATGCGGGCGATCGCCCGGGCCGTCGGACTCGGACCTGCCTCGCTCTACACCTACTTCGGCAGCCTCGACGAGGTGTTCACCCTGCTGCTTCTCGGGAGCTACCGAAGCCTGGCCGCGGCCACCATGAAAGCGGTCACCGCCTTCGACGACACGCCGCCGGCGGACCGGGCGATGATCGGGACCCTGGCCTACCGGAACTGGGCCCTGACACATCGCAGCGAATTCAACCTGATCTTCTCCGACCAGCTGCCCGGTTACCAGGCCCCGCCGGGCGGCCCGACCATCGCCGCACAGACCGCGGTGTTCGCGCCGATCGTCGACGCCCTGGCCGACCTCGACTCCCCCGAGCTACCCGCACGCGAGCTCGCCGTCGTCTGGACGGCGTTCCACGGCGCCGCGACCCTGGAGGTCAATCACCACCTCGTCTGGGTCGACGATCCGGCCGCGGTGTACGAGCTGGCAGTGCGCCGCGCGTTCGCCGGCGCCGGTCTCCCCACCCCCGCACCGGACCTGCGAACACGATTCGAGCAATGGGCGGCCACCGCCCACCCGTGACGTCTGAACCGAACTCGCCCGTAGGAGAATTCACAAGCTGCTGCCGGATCGCGAAAGGACGCCCGAGCCACATGCGCTTGCTCGCAGGATCGGTGACGCGCGCGGACTACCATCCCGCACGATGACAGCCGCTTCGTCTTTTCGAGATGTGGCCGAGCTGAGGGGTTTTCGGGAGGGTCTCGCCGCAATGCCGGGGCGTCACAGGGCCCATACGGACGGAATCGGTCACACCGCCGCCTCCTCGGGGTGCGGCCGACGGTGTTGTCCTGGACGGGCAGATCTTCCCCCGCGAGTTCGGAGGGTGGGCAACACATGGCGGCAGGCATCCGCGGCGTCGGTGCGGTGTTCGACGAGGTCCCGGTCACCCTCCGGGCGCACCGCCGCTGGCGCACCTGGCCGATGCAGGTGGCCGGCCTGTGGGGCTCGCACGAGACCGGCACCCGGATCCTGCTGGCCGGGTTGCTCGGGCTCGCTGCCGTGCTGGTCGGGGACTGGGTGTGGCTGACGGCTGGGGAGGGCCACGGCGCCGCCGACGCGTTTCACGAGGCGGTGCGGGTGGTGACCCCGGTCGGGCCCGCCGCCGATCCGCACGGCAACGCCCCATTCGCGGTCGTCGCTTCGACGGCCATGCTGATGACCATCGTCTTCACCGCGATGTGCGCCGCCGGAATGGTGGATCGGCTGCTCGGTCCGCGGCTGACCGCCCTGACCAGTGTCCGGGGGTGCCCCGTTCCGGGCACGTCATGGTGGTCGGGCTCGGACAGATCGGGCTGCGCCTGCGCCAGGAACTGCGCGCGCTGGGGATACCGGTGGTCGGCGTCGAACGCGACACCAACGCCCGCAACCTGCAGCTGGTGCGGGAGTTGACCATTCCCGCGGTGGTCGGCCACGGCAGGGACGGTGCACTGTTGGAGCAGATCGGCATTCACTGCGCTGGCGGTCGTCGGGTCCGACCACCGCGACAACATCGCGGTCTCCCTCGCCGCCCAGGCGATCGCGCCGGGACTGCGCCCGGTGTTGCGGGCCGGGGAGCAAGAGGTGCTCGCGGAAACCCGGACGCTGCTGCCGCTGTGGTGACCAGCCTCAGTGCCCCCAACGTCCTGGCCCGCCTGCTCGGGCTCGGCACCCCCGGGTTGGTGGCGGGCGAGGCCCACGTTCACATCCGGCTGCCCGGCGGCGAATTCGAGGAGATCCCCACCTCCTCGCGCAACGGGTGCCGGCACGCCGATACCGGTAGTACCACGACCCGCACCGTCCCCCAGTGGTCCGCAACGGTGCGGGACGAGAGTGCGCGGGTGCGGCGGCCCGACCTCACCGCCGAGGACGGCGCGTTCGTTTCGGCTCCGCCCGCCGCCCGCCGACCGTCCCGCACCCGCACCATCCGCCGTCACCGGACCCCAATCGCTCCGCACGGAAATCGGTCGACCTCGCCGCCGACCGGCCCGCCTTCCGGCGGAGGGAAGACTGGTCTCATGACTGGTCACAGGCGGTGGACATCACTGCCGCCGCATCGCACGCCGACGCCACCATCAGCGGAGGATTTGTACGACGACCTGCGAGAACGACTGCCCGCGGAGCTGCGTGATCAACCCGACGATCAGATCCCGCGGCTGTGGGCGGCGTGGTCCGAGGCCCGGTCCGGGTACGACGCCGGTCACCTCATCCGAACCTTCCAGCTCGCCCCGGCGCTCGCACATCGCCTCGTCGACCTCGCACACGAACGGCAATCCTGACCCAGACGCACCAGCGAAACGGTCCGGCGCCTGCGAATGGGTGGCAGCCGATGGCGCCACACCGCGGTTCGACAGTCCCGTCACCCGAGTCCGCACACCGGAACTCACCGCGGTCCGGTCAATGCACCAGTCGACGAACCGCTATCGGAGCACGTCGTCCTGCTCGGCCGGTCATCGCCAGAGGGGGCGTGCCGCCGTGCGTGCCGCCTGCCATTGATCGTTCAGGCGTTCGGCCTGCTCGTCGCCGATCTGCAGTTCCTGTTGATAGAGGATGCCGAGCCCGAAACTCGACTGTGCGGTGTGATCGCGGGCGGTGAGGATACCGAGGAGCCGCTCCCGCGCCACCGTCGAATCCTGGAATTCGCCGAGGACGTCCTGGAAGGCGTTGAAGTGGTCCAGTGCACGTTTGGTCTTCTTCGGGGCGAGGGGGCCGATCACCTCCATTGCGTAGCGCATCCGTTTCGCGCCCTTGCGGGCGCGGTGGATCCGCTCGTCGCGGTCGGTGCGCGACGTGCTGTCGCTCACCTTATCGACCCGTTTGGACACCTTGGTGGCCAGTTGTTTCAGCGTCCGCACGAGGTCCTCGGCCGACATCTCGCCGGCCGCTGCGCCCGTGGCCGGTGCGTGCGCCGACGGGCCTGGTCGGGGTCTCGCGGCGAGTTCGTCGACGATTCCGTTCAGCGAATCGAGGAGCGCCCGGTAGCGATCCGAATCGAGTGCACCGAGCGCCGAATTCCGAGCCACCTCGGCCTGCTCGGCGAAGTACTCGTTCACGCGGGCGGACACGGATTCCTGAGCGGGCAGGGCCGCCGACTCGGTGATCCGGGTGATGATTCGCTGCCACTGAACCTCGACATCGCGCGCCTCGCTCAGTCGTCGGCCGAGCCACCGCAGGTCCAGGACGAGCGGCTGCGCCGCCTCGGTGAGTCCGAGCCCGGGGGCGTAGGCCTGTAAGGCGCTGCGAGCGCGCCGGGACGCCTTGCGCATGTCGTGGATCGCCTCCGGCCCGTCACGCCTGACGGCGATGTCGGCGAGGTCGAGATTGTGGATCTCCCGCTGCAGGTACCGGCGGAGGAATTCGCCGGGTTCGCGGGACTTGCGGCTGCGTCGTTCCCGGGCGGCGGGGGCCTGTGTGGTGCTCATCGGAGCCCTCCTCGGTGGTCGGCGAACCCCATGACTCCACTGTCCCACCACGCCGAGTGCGTGGGTGTGAGTCGACCAATAATCTTCGACATCGCCGCAGTTCAAGACCGTTACCTGCGGCGACACGTCGACGATTGCGGGTGTTACCCATCATCTGCAGCCCCCGCAAAGTGCTACGGTGGTCGGCGTGCCCAAATCGACCACCCCTCCCGACGCGTTGCTGCGCAGCGCAGCATTCGTCGTTGCCGATCTCCATCGGGTGGGGCGTGTGCAGCTCGATTCCGCGCTGGCCGATGAGGGGTTATCCCTTCGAATGCATTGGATCCTTGCGTGCCTGAAGCAGGAGGGTGAACTCACCCAACGTCAGGTGTGCGACGTTCTCGCCGTCGACCGCAGCGACATGGTGCGCCTGGTCGACGGCCTGGAGAAACGAGGCTTCGTGGTGCGAAGAAAACACGCCAAGGATCGGCGAAAGCAGCTGCTCTCGCTGACCGAGCACGGCGAGCAGGCGGTAGCCCGGACCGAAGAATTGGTCGACGGCGCCACCGACACATTGTTCGCCGATCTGACGGCGAAGGAACGCCGGACCCTGCATCGGCTCGCGCTGCGCGCCCTGGGTCATCCGAAGGAACTCGCCGACATCGGCGCCTGACGCCGACGCGACCACCGTCGCCTGCGTGTCACTGTCGCTCATCGATCTTTCGGTTCCTGGCCCCGGCCTGCCCATCCCAGGCCCCGGCGTGCCCACCCCCAGAGAGGAACAACGGTTCTCCATGTCCGTCTCACTTCGCGAACGGATCCTTCCCGCCGAATTCACTCGCGGTGACCTCGCCGCCCCACCCCGTACCCTGCTCGACATCCTCGAGGCGACCGCCCGCCGGTACCCGGACGCGCCCGCGATCGACGACGGTGAGGCCGCTATCACGTACGCCGAGTTGATCGAGGCAGTGCGGGAGGGTGCGCGGCGACTCGCGAGCGGCGGCGTCCGCGCCGGCGACCGGGTGGGCATCCGGATGCCGTCGGGTTCGCGGGAGCTGCATCTGGCGATCTTGTCGACCCTGGCCGCGGGCGCCGCCTATGTGCCGGTGGACGCGGACGACCCGGACGAGCGGGCCGAGTTGGTGTTCGGTCAGGCGCGGGTCAAGACGATCGTCACCACACAGGGGGCGCAGTCGCCTCAATCGGTGCCGGCCGAGGTGTGTGTCCCGACACCGGATGACGACGCCTGGATCATCTTCACCTCCGGATCCACCGGCACCCCGAAGGGGGTGGCGGTGACGCACCGCAACGCCGCGGCGTTCGTCGACGCAGAGGCCCGGTTGTTTCTGCGCGATGCTCCGCTCGGCCCCGGCGATCGGGTCCTCGCCGGGCTGTCGGTGGCCTTCGATGCCTCCTGCGAGGAAATGTGGCTGGCGTGGCGACACGGGGCCTGCCTGGTCCCGGCGCCCCGGTCGCTGGTACGCAGCGGCATGGATCTCGGTCCGTGGCTGATCTCCCACGACATCAGCGTCGTGTCCACCGTGCCCACGCTGGCGGCGTTGTGGCCCGCGGAGGCGCTGGAATCGGTGCGGCTGTTGATCTTCGGCGGCGAGGCCTGCCCACCCGAATTGGCCGCGCGCCTGGCGGTGCCGGGCCGCGAGGTGTGGAACACCTACGGTCCCACCGAGGCCACCGTCGTTGCCTGCGCCGCGCCGCTGACCGGGACCGGCCCGGTCCGGATCGGGCTGCCGCTCGACGGCTGGGACCTGGCCGTCGTCGACGCCGACGGCCACCCGGTCGCCGAGGGCGAGGTCGGTGAGCTCGTGATCGGCGGCGTCGGACTGGCCCGCTACCTCGACCCCGCCAAGGACGCGGAGAAGTACGCACCGATGCCGACCCTCGGTTGGGACCGCGCATATCGCAGCGGCGACCTGGTGCGGCTCGACCGCGCCGGGCTGCTGTTCCAGGGCCGCGCCGACGACCAGGTCAAGATCGGCGGCAGGCGCATCGAGCTCGGCGAGGTGGACGCCGCCCTGCAGGGGCTGCCCGGGGTTTCCGCGGCGGCTGCCGCGGTCCGCACCACCGCCTCGGGCAGCGCACTGCTGGTCGGATACCTCGCCGCACCGCAGGACTTCGACGTCAGCGCCGCCCGGGCCCTGCTGGCCGAACAGCTCCCAGCCGCACTGGTGCCCCGCCTGGCGGTGCTCGACGACCTGCCCACCCGCACCTCCGGCAAGGTGGACCGCGACGCGTTGCCCTGGCCGCTGCCGGGGACCGGCGCGCACGAGGCCGCCGCGGCGGAGCTGGAGGGCACCGCGGCCTGGGTCGCCGAGCTGTGGACGCGGATTCTCGGCGCCGAGGTCGGCGGGCCCGACGACGACTTCTTCGCGATCGGCGGGGGTTCGCTCAGCGCCGCCCAACTGGTCAGTGCGCTGCGGGAACGCTTCCCCGAGGTCACCGTCGCCCAGCTGTACGACCACCCGCGGCTGGGGTCGCTGGCCGAGTTCCTCGACGACCTGGCCCCGGCGTCAATGGTCGAAGCGCGCACCGTCACCCCGACACCGCGCCGCACCCAGTGGGCGCAACTAGCCCTGACCGTGCCACTGAGCACCCTGACCGGACTGCAATGGGTCACCTGGCTTGCGCTCGCGAACAACGTCCTGGCCTGGTTCGTCGACGTCGCCTGGGCCCCGACGCTGTCCTGGTGGGCGGTGGCGGCGATGTTCCTGCTGTTCATCACCCCGCTCGGCCGCATGACGATCTCCGTGGTCGGTGCCCGTGTCCTGCTGCGGACGCTCACACCGGGCACGTATCCGCGGGGCGGCTCGGTGCACCTGCGACTGTGGCTGGCCGAACGCCTCGCCGAGGCCAGCGGCGCCGCCAACCTGTCCGGCGCGCCGTGGATGATCTACTACGCCCGCGCCCTCGGCGCGAAGATCGGCCGCGGCATCGACCTGCACACCCTGCCCCCGGTCACCGGGATGCTCGAACTCGGCGACGGCTGTTCCGTCGAACCGGAAACCGATTTGTCCGGGTACTGGATCGACGGCGACGTCGTCCATGTCGGGGCGATCAGCATCGGCGAACACGCCACGGTCGGCGCCCGCTCGACCCTGTTTCCCGGGGCCACGATCGGGCGCGACGCCGAGATCGCCCCGGGATCGGCGGTGCTCGGCAAAATCAAGACCGGCCAGCGCTGGGCCGGTTCACCCGCGGCGAAGATCGGCAAGGCCCGCCACCGCTGGCCGGCGCAGCGTCCCGCGCCGGCCACCCGGTGGGTGCCGGTCTACGGGCTCACCTCGCTCGTACTGTCCGCGATGCCGCTGATCGCGCTCGGCTGCGGGGTGGCGCTGCTCGGCCGGTGGATCCGCGGCGCCGACACCGTGGGTGCCGCAGCTTTGGCGGCGTCACCGATGCTTCCCGCCGCCACCGTGCTGACACTGGTCGTGTTCGCCGCAATCACCGTTCTCGCGGTCCGGCTGCTCGGCATCGGCCTGCGCGAGGGGTACCACCCGGTTCGCAGCCGCATCGGCTGGCAGGTCTGGGCCACCGAGCGTCTGATGGACTCCGCGCGCACGTTCCTGTTCCCGCTGTACGCAGGCCTGCTCACCCCCGGGTGGCTGCGTCTGCTGGGCGCGAAGGTCGGCAAGGACGTCGAGGCCTCCACCGTCCTGCTACTGCCGAAGTTCACCACCGTCGCCGACGGCGCGTTCCTGGCGGACGACACGATGGTCGCCGGCTACGAACTCGGCGGCGGGTGGCTGCGGATCGAACGCGCCAAGGTCGGCAAACGCGCCTTCCTCGGCAACTCCGGCATGACCGGACCCGGACGCCGGGTGCCGAAGAACGGTCTGGTCGCGGTGCTGTCCGCCGCACCGAACAAGTCGAAAGCCGGCTCGTCGTGGTTGGGCAGCCCGCCGGTGCGATTGCGCCGGGCCGCGAACGAGACGGACGCCGCCCGCACCTTCGCGCCGCCGCTGCGGCTGAAAATCGCCCGCGCCGCCGTCGAGACGTGCCGGTTGATCCCGGTGATTCTCACCTTCGGAATCGGGCTCGGCGTGCTGTTCACGCTCGAGGCGTTGGCCGGTGCCGTCGGCTTCCTCACCGCGGCCGCGGTCTCCGGTGGTGTCCTCATCCTCGCCGGTGCGGTGGCCGCCGCGGTGTCGGTTGCCGCCAAGTGGGTCCTCGTCGGACGGATCGAGGCGATCGAGCACCCGCTGTGGAGCTCGTTCGTGTGGCGCAACGAGGTCGCCGACGCCTTCGTCGAGACGGTCGCCGCACCCTGGTTCGCGCGGGCGGCCACCGGCACCGCGGCACTGAACGTGTGGCTGCGGGCGATGGGATCGCACATCGGTACCGGCGTGTGGTGTGAGACGTACTGGCTTCCGGAGGCCGATCTGGTGCACCTCGGCGACGGTGCCACCGTCAACCGGGGCTGCGTCGTGCAGACCCACCTGTTCCACGACCGCATCATGAGCATGGACACCGTCACCCTCGGTGCCGGTGCCACCCTCGGACCACACTGCGTGGCGTTGCCCGCCGCCTCCCTCGGCGAGGGCTCCACCGTCGGCCCCGCCTCGCTGGTAATGCGCGGCGACACCGTCCCACCATCCACCCGATGGCAGGGCAACCCCATCGCACCCGCAACCTGACCCGCAACGTGCCAGGGAGCGCGATGCCGCACGGCAGCGCACCGCCCGGCATTAACCCCCGCGTTCTGCCACGATGGTCCTGCAACTGGAAGTCCGCGCCGATCGGCGAACCGCGTCAGGTTGCCGAATACATGAAACTGTTCCCATCGGTGAGGAATTCGGTATGTATGCACCGCCGGGTCGAGCGGTGGTGGTCGGTGTCGACGGATCACCGGCCGCTCGTCGGGCGGCCGTGTGGGCGGCCGCACTCGCCTCCCGCACCGGGGCACCGCTACGGGTCGTGCACACCCTCCCGGAGGCCCTCTACCTGATGACCGACGTCGCGGTCATGGGGCAGGGGCCCGCCATCACCCAACACCGCAAGGCCGGCGAAAAGGTTCTCGATGAAGCGTCCACCGAAGTGCGCCTCCGATTCCCCGAACTCGACGTGCACACCGACCTGGTACCCGGCCCGACCGCTCCGGCGCTGGCGGCAACGGGCGCGACCGCAAAGATGATCGTGCTCGGTGCCGACGCCCCATCGGGCGTGGGGGCACCGGCGGCGGGATCGACCGCCATCGCACTCGCCAGGCATGGCACCTGCCCGATCACGGTGTGCCGCCAACAGTCCGAGATGCTCCCGGATCGGCGGCCGGTCGTCGTCGGCATCGATGACAGTGATTCCAGCACCGCCGCCGTGTTCGCTGCCTTCGAGTTCGCGCACCTGTTCGGGGCACCCGTCATCGCCGCCCATGCGTGGTCGCCCCGGCACGCGGCCGGGAACGTGACCATCCCATTCCTGGTCGACCGGGACGCTCTCGAGGAATCCGGACATGCGGTGATGGCCGCACACCTCGCCGGGGCGAGGGAGCGGTACCCCGGCGTCGCGGTCACCGAGGTGGTCGAGCCGACGACTCCGGCCCGGTTGATCCTCGATCGGGCCATTAGCGCGCAACTCGCCGTCGTCGGCAGCCATGGTCACGGGCGTCTCGCCGGGGCAATCCTCGGATCGGTGAGCCACCATCTCCTGCACCACAGCCCGTGCCCGATCATGATCCACCGCGCACCACACCACTCGAACGCGTGAGGCGGGACCGGGCGGATGAAGCGCGGAGATGCGTTGGTCACAGACGCTCGGTGCTGGATTGACCTGGGAAGTCGTGGGCAAGAACAATTCGTACTATGAATTCCGTGGAAGAAGCACGCCAGATCTGGCAGGTCACCACACGGCTGCTCACGAAGTTCCCGACCGCACCGCAGGAGGTGGTGGAAACCGCCGTGGAAGAAGCGGCCGCGCACTTCAACAGCGGGCGCATTCGGGATTTCGTTCCGTTGCTCATCGAGCGCACCGCGACCGCCAAGCTCGCCACCTTGATCGAGACGTGACCGTCGAGACAGCGCCGGATATTCCGACGTTCTCCCGTGAGGTGTGAATTCCACCATCCGCGCGGGTACGCCGAATCGGATCACACGCCCGATCTGCGGTCGGGAATTTGAAGCCATGGTCCACCTCGCACCGTCAGCCTTCCGCCTCCTCGTCGGATTTCGGCGACCTTGCGAGCACGCCGACAAGACTTCGGTTGCGCTCGCGGGCCCGGCGGCGACACACGGTCTCATCACCAATTTGCCGTGCGGCAGGACGATCCTTCCGCAGAACGGATTCGCGCGGAAGGTGCGATGATCGAGGAGTGAGCAACGGCGACGCACCCCATCACAACACCGACGTCGACGTGGAGACCGGTGGACGCGACGGCCGCGTCCTCGCACCCCCGCCGACCATTCCCGGGGCGCCACCTGCCGCGACCAGCACAGTGCCCAGTGCGCTCGCCGGCGGGCTCCCCGAAAATCGTTACCTCAACCGCGAACTCAGCTGGCTCGACTTCAATTCACGGGTACTCGCTCTCGCCGAGGACACCTCGCTTCCGCTGCTCGAGCGCGCCAAATTCCTCGCCATCTTCGCCACCAACCTCGACGAATTCTTCATGGTCCGGGTCGCCGGACTCAAACGCCGCGACGAGACCGGTCTCTCGGTGCGGTCCGCCGACGGCCTCACCCCGCGCGAGCAACTGGCGCTGATCGCCACCCGCACCCAGGAGATCTCGGACAAACATGCACGGGTGTTCCTCGACTCCGTGCGTCCGGCGCTGGCCGCCGACGGCATCTCGATCGTCCGCTGGTCCGATCTCCACCACGACGACCGCAGCCGGCTGACGGTGCACTTCCAGGACCAGATCTTCCCCGTCCTCACCCCGCTCGCCGTGGACCCCGCACACCCGTTCCCGTACATCAGCGGCCTGAGCCTCAACCTCGCCGTGACGGTGAAAGACGCACTCACCGGCGGGGAACACTTTGCGAGGGTCAAGGTTCCGGACAACGTGGGCCGGTTCGTCCGCGTCCGCCGCGACGACACCCCGTCGGCGATCGACGCGTTCCTCCCGATGGAGGAATTGATCTCTGCGCACCTCGACGCGTTGTTCCCCGGCATGGAGATCGTCGAACACCACGCCTTCCGGATCACCCGCAACGCCGACTTCGAGGTCGAGGAAGACCGCGACGAAGACCTCCTGCAGGCCCTCGAGCGGGAATTGGCGCGCCGCCGCTTCGGATCCCCGGTCCGCCTCGAGGTCGCCGACGACATGACCGAACACATGCTCGACCTGCTGCTGCGCGAACTCGACGTCGACCCAGGTGACGTCATCGAAGTGCCCGGCCTGCTGGATCTGTCGTGCCTGTGGCAGGTGTATGCGGTCGACCGGCCCGCTCTCAAGGACGCGCCGTTTGTCCCGGCGACCCATCCGGCGTTCGGCGAACGGGAAACCCCCAAGAGTATTTTTGCGACGCTGCGCGAGGGCGACGTGCTCGTGCATCACCCCTACGATTCGTTCTCCACCAGCGTGCAACGGTTCATCGAACAGGGCCGCCGCCGACCCCCAGGTTCTGGCGATCAAACAGACGCTGTACCGCACCTCGGGCGACTCTCCCATCGTCGATGCGCTCATCACCGCCGCCGAGGCCGGCAAACAGGTTGTCGCACTGGTCGAGATCAAGGCCAGGTTCGACGAGCAGGCGAACATCGAGTGGGCCCGCAAACTGGAACGGGCCGGCGTACATGTGGCGTACGGGCTGGTTGGGCTCAAGACGCACTGCAAGACCTGCCTCGTGGTCCGGCGGGAGGGGTCCGCCATCCGGCGCTACTGCCACATCGGCACCGGAAACTACCACCCCAAGACCGCCCGGCTGTACGAGGACGTCGGTCTTTTCACCGCCGCGCCGGAGATCGGCGCCGACCTCACGGACCTGTTCAATTCCCTCACCGGGTACTCCCGGAAAACGCGGTACCGCAACCTGCTCGTGGCGCCCTACGGCATCCGGCGGGGAATTATCGAGCGCATCGACGCGGAGGTGGCGCGAGCGCGGCGGGGCGAGGACGCGGGTATCCGTCTGAAGGCGAACGCGTTGGTCGACGAACAGGTCATCGACGCGTTGTACCGCGCGTCGCGCGCCGGTGTCCCCGTGCAGATCGTCGTCCGCGGAATCTGCGCCCTGAAACCGGGGGTGCCGGGACTGAGCGAGAGCATCGAGGTCCGGTCGATCCTCGGGCGCTTCCTCGAACACTCCCGGATCCTGCACTTCCGTGCGGCGGACGAGTTCTGGATCGGCAGCGCCGACATGATGCACCGCAACCTCGACCGCCGGGTGGAAGCCATGGCCCAGGTGAAAGATCCCCGGCTCACCGCCCAATTGGGCGACATGTTCGATTCCGCGCTCGACCCGACGACCCGGTGCTGGGTACTGCACCCGGACGCCAGTTGGGTCGCGTCCCCCGCCCACGGCGAGGACGGCCGCGAACACCAGCAGGCACTCATACGGGCCCGCACGGGCAGCGGATCCTGATCTGTTCGACCATCACGGCACGACCTACCGGCAGCCCCTGACAGTCGACGTTCACGTGTGAGACTCGAGAGGTGAGTGCACCTGATCTGGGACCACTGGTGGCCGAGGAGGACACCGGTGGTGAGAGTGCACGCACGTTGATCATTGCGTTCAGCGCCAATGTCGGGGTCGCCATCGCTAAATCGGTGGCAGCAACGGTCACCGGGTCCGCATCCATGGTCGCCGAGGCCGCCCATTCCTGGGCCGACACCGGGAATCAGGTGTTCCTGCTCATCGCCAACCGCCGAAGCGCACGAGCGGCCGACGCAGACCGCCCGCTCGGGTACGGCCGTGAAGCGTATGTGTGGTCACTGCTGGCGGCGGTGGGACTGTTCGTCGCCGGCGGCACGGTGTCGGTATGGCACGGACTGACCGAGC
>NZ_JARJBD010000115.1:0-26928 GCF_029269925.1 Rhodococcus sp. T2V | reverse complement strand
CCGGGGTCACGGTGCGGGTGGTCGCCTCCTCGGCGACCGCCTTCGCCCCGTTCTCGCAGAACTCCGCATGCTTGCGGTGCCCCGGAGTTTCCGGCCACGCACAGCCCGGGCAGTCGAATCCGTGCCGCTGATTCAGCTTCATCAGGGTCCGGGCCGTGCGCACCGGACCCATCTGCTCGAGTCCACGCCCCAGCGAGACCAACACCGCAGGAACACCTGCCGCATAGGACTTCTCGTGCGTGACGACGACGTCTTCCTCGTCGAAGGTGTACCTGTCGGTGATGTCGGTCATGGAATCAGTGTCCTCGGGCAATCCACTCGGCGAGATGCGGGGCCTCGGTACCGATCGTGGTCCCGTCCCCGTGCCCGGTATGGACCACGGTCTCCTCGGGTAGCGCGAACAACCGGTCCCGGATCGACCCGATGATCGTCGGGAAATCCGAGAACGACCGACCCGTCGCACCCGGGCCGCCGGAGAACAGGGTGTCCCCGGAGAACAACGCCCCCACCTCCGGCAGATACAGGCACACCGACCCCGGCGAATGCCCGGGTGCGTGGATCACCTGGATCTCGGTGCCCGCGATCGCGATCCGCTGCCCGTCCTCGAGGTTCCAGTACTTGTCGTCCGGGTGGCTCATCTTCCACAACACGTCATCACCCGGATGCAGCAGCACCGGGGCGTGCAACCGCTCGGCGAGTTCCGGGGCGACGGTGACGTGATCGTTGTGCCCGTGCGTGCAGATCACCGCGTTCACGTGCCGGCCCCCGACGGCGTCGACGATCGGCTGCGCACTGTGGGCGGCGTCCACGATCACCACGTCGGTGTCGTCCCCGACCAGCCAGATGTTGTTGTCGACGTTCCACTCACCGCCGTCGAGGGCGAAGGTGCCCTCGGTGACGACCCGCTCGATCCGCAACTGCCCGCTCACAGCACGACCACCGAACGCAGCACCTCACCGGCATGCATCCGGTGGAACGCCTCCTCGACCTCGTCGATCTTGATGCGCTCGGTCACGAACTTCTCCAGCGGCAACCGGCCCTGCTGGTACAGGTCCACCAGCATCGGGAAGTCGCGCTCGGGCAGGCAGTCGCCGTACCACGACGACTTCAGCGACCCGCCGCGGGAGAAGAAGTCGATCAACGGCATCTCCAACGTCATGTCGGGGGTCGGGACCCCGACCAGCACCACGGTGCCGGCCAGGTCGCGGGCGTAGAACGCCTGCTTCCACGTTTCCGGGCGGCCGACGGCGTCGATCACCACGTCCGCACCGAAACCGCCGGTCAGCTCCTGCACGGCCTCGATCGCGTCGACGTTGCCGCCGTTGATCGTGTGCGTCGCACCCAGGTCCTTCGCCCATTCGAGCTTCTTCTCGTCCCGGTCGATCGCGATGATCTTGTTCGCCCCGGCCAGGCGGGCACCCATGATCGCGGCGTCACCGACCCCGCCGCAGCCGATGACGGCCACCGAGTCGCCGCGGCCCACGTTGCCGGTGTTGACGGCGGCACCGAGGCCGGCCATCACACCGCACCCCAGCAACCCGACGACCGCAGGGTCCGCGGACGGGTCCACCTTCGTGCACTGCCCCGCATGAACCAGGGTCTTGTCGGCGAACGCGCCGATCCCCAGCGCCGGGGTCAGTTCGGTGCCGTCCTCGAGGGTCATCTTCTGTGCCGCGTTGTGAGTGTCGAAACAGTACTGCGGGCGACCGCGCTTACACGCCCGGCACTGCCCACAGACGGCCCGCCAGTTCAGCACCACGAAGTCGCCGACCGCCACCGACGTCACGCCCTCGCCGACACTCTCCACGATCCCGGACGCCTCGTGTCCGAGCAGGAACGGGAACTCGTCGTTGATCCCACCGTCGCGGTAGGTCAGGTCCGTGTGGCACACACCGCACGCCGCGATGTCGACCACCACCTCACCCGGACCCGGATCCGGAATATTCACGGTCGCGATCTCGACGGGGGCACCCTTGGATCGGGCGATGACGCCTCGTACCTGCTGCGGCATTGGACTCATTCCTTCGGTCGATCAGTCAGAGCGGGATCGATGCATGGCCATATATGCACCTCTCCCGAGACCCTACGTTCCGGACGATCACAGAGGGACTGATCGAAGTGAGAGGTCGACCTAGCCGGAATGCCAGCCCCTCGGGAAGGGGTTGCGAACCTGTCGATCGCCGGAAACCGACGGTTGACAGGGTGCGGTATATACAGGACTATACATCTCGAACGAGTGAGGCAGACCACACTGAACGCAGACGCCGGACGACGTCGTCCGCACCCGCCTCGTGAGTACCCGCACACCGCATCGATCACGGAGTTCCGATGACCCGGAAAGATCCCCGCCCGACGGAGGAACCGCACCCGCCCGTCCCGGTGCTGCTCGACGGCTCCCAGCTCACCGTCGATCAGCTGATGACCCTGGCCCGGGAGCCGGTCGTCGTCGCGCCCGACCCCGCAGCACTCGACCACGCACGCCGTTCCTGGGAGACCGCGGTGCGCATCGCCGCGCGCCAGCCGATCTACGGACGCACCACGGGGGTCGGCGGAAACCGGGACACCTCCGTCTCGGACGGTGTCGAACAGGACCTCCGCCTGCTCCGCAGCCACGCCACCGGGTCGGGCCCGTCGCTGCCGGACCACGTCGTCCGCGCTGCGATGATCATTCGGGTCAACCAGATCCTCAACGGCGGATCCGGTCTGCACCCCGACATCGTGACGGCGCTGATCGAAGCCGTCGCCGCGGACGAACTGCCCGCCGTGCACGCTCGCGGGGCCATCGGTACCGGCGACCTCAGCGCGTTCTCCGAGATCGCGCTCGGGCTGATGGGCGAGACACCGCTGCGGGACGGCCGGGTCGTGCCCCGGTGGACGGCGCACCAGGGTGATGCGCTCCCCCTGATCTCGACGAACGCGATGACCGTCGCGCTCGCCGCCACGGCCACCGACAGCGTGGCGAACTGGCTGGAGCATTCGCTGATCGTCGGCGTGCTGTCGCTGCTGGCGACGCGCAGTTCCGTCGAGCCGTTCGCCGCGCGGGTGCAGGCGGCCCGCAGGCACCTCGGTCAGGAGGAGGTGGCGGGCCGGGTCCGGGACCTCCTCGCCGATCACGACGTCCGGGCCGCCCGGGTGCAGGACTCCTACGGGTTCCGCGCCCTCCCCCAGATCCTCGGTGCCACCTGGCAGGCGCTGCAACGACTGCGGGGAACCCTCGCGATCGAGATGAACTCGTCCTCCGAGAACCCCCTCATCTCGGTCGAGGACGACGCCGTGTTCCACAACGGCAACTTCCACGGGATGCCGATCGCCCTCGCCGTGGACGAGGCGAAACTCGCGCTGTCGAGCGCGGCGTTGCTGTCGCAATGCAGGTTGGCCAACCTGTCTGATCCGGCGGTCACCGGGCTGCGGCCGTTCCTGGCCGACGGTCCGGCAGGCAGCAGCGGCACCATGCTGCTGGAGTACACGACGTCCGCGGCCATCGCGGAGATCCGGATGGCCGCCGCGCCGGGTTCCCTCGGGCACACGGTCATCTCCCGCGGCACCGAGGACCACGCGAGTTTCGCGTCGCAGGCCGCCACCCAGCTCACCGACATCCTCGCGCAGTCCCGCATCGTCCTTGCGTGCGAACTGATCTCGGCGGTGCGGGCGCTCGGCCAGCAGCACCGCGATCTCGACACGGACACCGAACTCGGCGCCTACCTGCACCGTGCGCGCACGTGCCTGGACCCCCGGACCACCGACCGCCCCCTGAGCGACGACCTGAAAGCTGCGGTGAAGTTCCTGGAACAGTTGCCGAATCCCGAGAAAGACACAGCTCGGTAGAGCAGTCCCACCGACACCGAACTTCCGGGCGCCTCACCTCCCGGACTACACGAAAGTAGCACGCGGATGATCACATTCGACAAAGTCACCAAGGCGTACCCGGACGGCACGACAGCGGTGAACGAACTGGACCTCGAGTGCCCCAGCGGCAAGATCACGGCCCTCGTCGGTCCGTCGGGCTGCGGCAAGACGACATCGCTGCGCATGATCAACAGGCTGATCGAACCGACGTCCGGAACCATCTCCCTCGACGGCGAGTCCACCGCGGACATGGACCCGGCGTTGCTGCGCCGGCGGATCGGGTACGTCATCCAGCACGCCGGACTGTTCCCGCATCGCACCATCGTGGACAACGTCGCGACGATGCCGAAGCTGCTGGGGAAGACGAAGAAGGAGGCCCGGACCCGGGCCATGGAACTGCTCGAGACGGTCGGTCTGGCCGCGCATTTCGCGGACCGGTATCCGTGGCAGCTCTCGGGCGGGCAGCAGCAGCGCGTCGGGGTCGCGCGCGCACTGGCGGCGGATCCGGCGTTCATGCTGATGGACGAGCCGTTCAGTGCCGTCGACCCGGTGGTCCGGAGCCAGCTGCAGGACGAATTCCTCCGACTGCAGAAGGAGATCGGCAAGACGATCATCATCGTCACCCACGACATCGACGAAGCGCTCAAACTCGGCGACCAGGTGGTCGTGTTGCGGACCGGCGGAGTCCTGGCGCAGGCGGCCACTCCGCTGGAGTTGCTGACCGAGCCCGCCGACGAGTTCGTCGCGGATTTCGTCGGACGCGACCGCGGCTACCGGTCGCTGGGTTTCGCGAATCTCGACGGACGCGTGGAGACGGTCGCCGAACCCGTTGCTCGTTTGGGCGATTCGGCGGACGAGGCCCTCGCGCGGACATCCGACGACTGGCTTCTCGTCGTCGACCCGGCGAACAAGCCGATCGGGTGGGTTCAGCCGTCGAAGGTCGTCGGCAGCATTCGCCCAGACGACGTGAATCTCAGCGGCACGGTCGCCGATGCGCACGGGACGATGCGGGCGCTGCTCGACGCCGCCCTGTCCGCGCCCAGCAAGCGGGGTGTGGTCGTCGACGGCGACGGGGTGCTCGTGGGCACCGTGACGGCACACGCGGCCGTGGCGGCGATCGAGTCGGCGGATCTCGCGGGGGCGGTGGCCCGATGAACGTCGAGTGGCTCGGCCGCCAGTCCGACCGCATCGTCGAACTCGTCGGCTGGCACATCCTGCTCTCCCTCGTGCCGATCGTCGTCGGCGTGATCGTCGCGTTGCCCATCGGCTGGCTCGCGCACCGCAATCGCCGGATCAACCCGTACGTGGTGGGGACCGCCGGCCTGCTCTACACGATCCCGTCGCTCGCCCTGTTCGTCCTGCTGCCACCGATCCTCGGGACGAAGATCCTCGATCCGATGAACATCATCGTCGCGCTGACGATCTACACCGTCGCCATGCTGGTTCGCGTCGTCGCCGACGCCCTCGACTCGGTGCCCCAGGAAACCGTGCTCGCCGCGACGGCGATGGGCTACCGGCCGTATCAGACCCTGCTCAAAGTTCAGCTCCCGGTAGGTGTTCCCGTCATCTGCGCGGGACTGCGGGTGGCCGTGGTGTCGAACGTCAGCCTCGTCTCGCTCGCCGCTCTGCTCGGGATCCCGCAGATCGGTTCCCTGTTCACCCAGGGCTTCCAGTTGCGTTTCTACACACCCATCATCGCCGGCATCGCGCTCAGCCTGCTGCTGGCGCTGGTTCTCGACCTCCTCATCGTGCTCGCGAACCGGTTACTCACCCCGTGGACCCCGAAGGTGGTCACCTCATGATCGACTTCCTGCTGGACGGTGCTCATTGGACAGGGCCCGAAGGCATTCCGGCCCTGCTCCTCCAGCACCTGATGTACACGTTCCTCGCCCTGTTCGCCGCCGCGCTGATCGCCGTGCCTCTCGGCCTGTACATCGGGCACACCGGGCGCGGGTCCGTCGTCGTCGCCGGCCTGGCCAACTCGCTGCGCGCCCTCCCGACCATCGGTTTGCTGATCCTGCTGGTGCTCGTCATCGCACCGTCGTTCTCGAGCAAGCTGGCCTACCTGATTCCGAGCCTGATCGTGCTGGTGCTGCTGGCCATTCCGCCGATCCTCACCAACACGTACGCGGGCATCCGCTCCGTCGACCCGGCCGCCGTGGACGCGGCACGGGGAATGGGGTTCCGGTCGATGCGCATCCTCACCGAGGTGGAGTTGCCCTGCGCGCTGCCGTTGATGCTGTCGGGTGTCCGGAGCGCGGTGCTGCAGATCGTCTCGACGGCGACCGTCGCCGCGTACATCTCGCTCGGCGGCCTGGGCCGACTCCTCATCGACGGCAAGGCGCAGAGCGACTACGCGCAGATGGCGGCGGGAGCGGTCCTCGTGTCGCTCCTCGCGCTGGCCTTCGATCTCGCGATCGGGTTCCTCACGGTGCGGGTCGTCTCGCCCGGACTCACCCGGCGGGTGCGCAGCGGCAAGCGCTCCGCCGCCGAAGACACCGCGGTCGCGGCCCGTCCCACGTCCGTACCCGAGCCCTCGCTGATCTGAAGGACATCACCATGAAGAAGGCATTGATCGTCGCGCTGGCAGGCGCCACCCTGATGTCGTTGACGGCCTGCGGGATCGGCAAGGATCCCCTCGCGGCCGACGGCGGCGGAAGCAGCGAGGGCGCCATCGTCGTCGGTTCCGCGGACTTCCCCGAAAGCCAGCTGATCGCCACCATCTACGCAGAAGCGTTGCGTGCGAACGGCATCGACGTGACGGAGAAGCTGAACATCGGGAGCCGGGAAGTGTACGTCCCGGCCATCCGGGACGGTTCCATCGACCTGCTGCCCGAATACTCGGGCGCGCTGCTCCAGTATCTGGACAGCGCCACCACCGCGACGGCGTCGGACGAGGTGACCGAGGAGATCAAGGCGAAACTCCCCGCCGGGCTCATTGCGCTGGAACCGTCGCCCGCCGAGGACAAGGACGTTCTCGCGGTACGGCAGGAGACCGCGGACGAGTACTCGCTCGAGACGATCGAGGACCTCGTGCCCCACGCCGGCGAACTGACCCTCGGCGGCCCGCCCGAGTGGAAGACCCGCGAGAACGGCGTCGCCGGCCTGAAGGACAGATACGGGTTGACGTTCAAGGAATTCCTGGCGCTGGACGCCGGCGGACCCCTCACGCTCAACGCCCTGCTCAGCGGTCAGATCGAGGTCGCGGACGTGTTCAGCACCGACCCGGCGATGCGTTCGGAGAACCTCGTGGCCCTCGAGGACACCAAGCACCTGTTCCTGGCGGAGAACATCACCCCGATCATCAACGAGAACAAGGCCGGCGACGACGTCCGCGCCGTGCTGGCGGACGTGTCGGCGGCGTTGACGACCGAGGATCTCATCGCGATGAACGAGCGGGTGGCCGACCTCGAGGACATGGGCGACATCGCCCGGGAGTGGTTGCAGGACAAGGGTCTGGCGTCCTGATCCTCCCCCGCGTCAGCCCAGTGCGTCGAACGTCGCCGTCGCGTACTGGGCGGTGCGGTCGGACCCGAGCAGTCCAGGACCCATCTTGTTCATCACGTACGTCATGGTCATCCGGCGTTCGGTGTCGACGACGACCTGCGAACCGCCCCAGCCACCCCAGAAGCAGATCCGCCCTTCGGGGACGAACGGCACCGAGACGGGTGTCGGCAATCCGTAGCCGACGCCGAACCGGATCGGCTGCCCCAGCGCCAGATCCACGCCGTTCGACTGCTCCTCGAAGATGAGGGAGATGGTGTCCGGCGACAGCAGGCGGACGCCGTCGAGTTCACCTCCGCAGGCCACCACGGACTGGATCCGGGCGAGTGACCGGGCGTTGCCCTGACCGCCGGCCGCGCCGTTCTCGGCCCTGCGCCACGCGTCGGACCAGGACGCGGAGGCGTCCGGCCCGGGCCCGGTGAACGTCCTGACGATGACGCTGGCGGGGTCGAGGGACGCCAGGTCGATCGGCAGCGGCGGCGGCGGGACCACGTTCGACACCCGGCCGAACTCCGACGGGTCCAATCCGATGTGGAAGTCGGCCGCCAGCGGTCCGGCGATCTCCTCGGCCACGAAACGGCCCAGGGTGCGTCCGTCGACCCGTCGGACCACCTCGCCGATCAGGTGGCCGTAGTTCAGTGCGTGATATCCGGACGCCGTGCCCGGCTCCCACCACGGAGCCTGGGCGGCAAGTCGTTTCGTCGACTCGGCGAGGTCGAATGTGTCCTCGACCGTGATCGGCTGATCCCACCCCGACACCCCCGAGGTGTGCGAGAGGAGATGGCGGACCTCGACGCGCTCCTTACCGGCGGCCGCGAACTCGGGCCAGTACTTCGCGACGGGCGCGTACACGTCCAGCAGACCGCGGTCGACGAGCATCAGCGCGGCGAGAGCGGTCACCGTCTTGGTGCACGACCACACGTTGGTGAGGGTGTCGCGCCCCCATTCGGCGGTGTGATCGGGATCGGACCATCCGCCCCACATGTCGACCACCGGGTGTCCGTCGAGGGTCACGACGATCGACGCGCCGAGCTCCTCACCGGAGTCGAGATTGTCCTTCAGTGCGTCCTGCAACGCCGCGAAGCGCTGGTCGCACACTCCTCCGAGCTCGGTCACCTGCGGTTCCTCTCCACCGGCCGACATCATCTTGATATTGACATCGGATTCAATTGAGGGTTCCCAGTGTGATCCCGACGCGGTGTGATGTCAATCACGCGCTGCTCGGGGCTCGTTTTCAGCCCGTCACCGGCAGCACCAGCGCCTGCCCCGGGTCGCCCGCGGCGATGGTGACCTGATGCGGCACCAGCCCGCCGCGGAAGCTCTGATCGCCGCCGGCCACCACGAGGCGTACACGGTGCCCCTCACCGAAGCGATGGACGATCGCCGGCATCACGACCTGCACGGGCTGGCCGGGTGCCACCATCCGCACCGGCGCGACCTGCCCGTTGATCAGCGTCTCGGTGCCGTCGGGAGCCACGTCGTACAGCTTGGCGAAGACCACCACCGCGTCTTCGACACCGGTGACCGCGGGCGCGGCGGTGACGCGGACGTCGAGCAGGGGCGCTCCGACCACGTCCAGCGGGGCTTCGAGGATCCCCGACGACCACTCGGCCTCGGTTCCGGGCTCGACACTCTGCGGAACCGGGCCGTTCGGCCTCGTGTCCGGCGCCTCGCGGTCGGTGGGAAGTCCGCCGGGCAGCGTGTTCAGCGTCTGAGCGCCGGCCACGATGCGGTCGCGGCGGTCGGTCAGTGCGCCGTCACCGGAGAGGTAGAGCGAATAGTCCTGACCCACCGAGACGTCCGAGGATTCGGCGTACGCGGGTGCGGCGTTGCCGGTGTAGTCGACCCAGTCGCGGAAGTAGCTGAATACCGGCCCGGTGTCGGCCCCGCTGTCCCGCAGGTAGTGGTCGAACCAGTCGATGATCCGGCCCGTCTCGTACTGGGTGCCGGGGTTGGGGTCCTTCATGTTGATCTCGCCCTCGGCGGGGGTGAGGTTGGAATGCCCCCAGCTGTGCCAGATCATCTTCACGTCGTTGCCCTGCGCCCGCAGCGTCTCGAAGGTGGCCTTCGACTCGTTGAGGTCGAACAGCGTGTCCTGCTGCCCCTGCAGCAGCAGCACCGGGATCTTCACGCGATCGGCGTACGACACCACGGAGGACTGCCGCAGGAACTCGACGGACGCCGGGTCCGGGAAACCCTGCACCGCGGACTGTGCCAGTGCCGGGCAGGCGGGGTCGGCGAAGTTGGGGCACCCCAGGGCCCGCACCGGGTCCTGCGCGTAGCCCTCCGCGCGGGGGTTGGTGACACCGACGGCCCCGAACGTGAGCGACCACACCACCTTCGACGCACCGGGAACCGACGTGCTGACCCCGGACGTCTGGTCGATGCTGTTGGGCGCGAGCGAGTAGCTGAGGTCGTTCCAGGTGATCATCGGGATGATCGTGTCGATCCGTGGGTCCACCGACGCCGCGGCGAACTGCACCGCCCCGCCATACGACCCACCGATCATCCCCACCCGCGGATCGTTCGCCTCGGCCGTGCCGTGGTGGGCCGTTGCGTCCTGCACCACGTAGTCGAGACCCGCAACGGGAACGGTGTGCGCGGGATCGACGAACGCAGTCCCGTCGCGTCCGCCGAGGAAGCTCACCAGTTCACTCGCCGCAACTCCGTCGTACTCGGGGTTGTCCATGTGGATCTTGCAGCCCGAGCCGCCGAACCCCAGCCCCGAATAGGCGAGCACCGCGTAGCCCCGGGAGGCGAGGAACGAGGCGATACCGGCCTGATCATTCTTGGAACCACCGAAGCCGTTGGTGGTGAGGACGGCGGGGACGCGATTCGACGCCGACGCCGCATCCGGTTTGTACACGTCGCCGATCACGTCGCACGGCACGTCGCGGTTCGGTCCGACGAAGACCTGGAAATGGAGCGTCGTCTTCGTGAACCCGCCCGCATCGGCGGTCGCCGGAGCGGCCGCCGCGATCGGTGTCAGGACAGCGGCCGCGGCCACCGCCATCGTCAGCGTCGATCTGCCCACCCTGCGATTCACAGCCCACCCGCCATCCGTCACGCCGTCCGGAGAACCTCCGAAGAGCGTAAACGCTCTGGAACTGTGACCAACTCGGATTGCCGCTTTCCAGACGGCAGTCCCGAGCGACCGTGCCGTTTATATTTGAGTCGTGGCAATGTCCAAGCGCGCCGAAACGTCACTGTTGACCGACCAGGTCTACGACATGATCCACGAGTCGATCATGAACGGTGATCTGCCCGCCGGTGCCCGCCTGCGGGTGCGCGATCTCGCCGAACAGGTGGGAACCAGCGTGATGCCGGTGCGCGAGGCGATCCGCCGGCTCGAGGAAGCCGGGTTGGCCGAGCGATCACCGCACAAGGGGGCAGTGGTCAAGGGCCTCACCCTCGCCGAGTTGGTGCACGTCTACGACGTGCGCCGGTTGCTCGAGGTGGAGGCCGCCCGGCTCGGCGCCCAGCGAATCAGCGCTGCGGACAGTACCCGGATGCAGGACGAGTTCGCTCTCATGCGCACCGCCCTCGACGAGCGGCGTGTGGTGGCCTATCTCGACCACGACGAGGCGCTGCTGACGATCCTGTACGAGGCCGCCGAGAATCCCGTGCTGGTCGACACGATCCGCACGCTGTGGCAGCGTTGCCGGGCCTACAAGATCGTCGGCGCCGAGGGCACCGTCGACACGACCGAGGACGACTCGCTGTGGAGGTACCAGCAGCGTCTCGTCGAGTCCGCCCGGGAGCACGACGATGCCGCGGCCGCCGCGGTCAACAACGATTCGCTCCTGGACGCCACGGCGCGGATCAAGGCGCAACTCGCGCAGCAGGACGCGAGCTAGACGCTCACCGCCCGGCCTGACGCGACCACCCCCACGTGAGTGGCAAAGCGTCCCCGGGCACGCTTTGCCGCTCACGTGGGGGGTTGGTCGAGCCGGCTGCGGTAGAAGAGCACCGTCACGGCGACCACCGCTTCGAGCGCGGCCGTCGCGAGGGCCGCCGCCATCGGAGTCGACATCGCATGCGCCATCGGCGCCGAGGCCGCCGCATGCATCGCGTGCCCGTGATGGCCGCCGCCACCCGAACCGGGACTCATCACGGTGAGGTGCAGTGCAATCATCCCGACGTTCATCAGCGCGACCAGCCCCCAGTCCCGCTGCGAACCCCGCATCCACAGGTGCCCCGCGCAGTACAGACATCCGAGGATCATCGCGACGGTCACCACCCCGACCATCGGCGACGCCGCCGCATGCTCACCGAGCGTCGCGGCGTGGAGCCCTGCTGTGGCGACCGCGAGGGCCGCGGCCGCCCGCCGCCACCAGTGGCTGGTGCGGCGGGCGGCCGTAGAGAAGGCCGTGGAGAAGGCCGTGGAGAAGGCCGTCGAGAAGACGGTGGTCACGACGTCTAGCCTTCGCAGCAGTGCTTCGCGGTGCTCGCCGGCAGGTCGAGCGCGGGATTGCGGTCGAAGAATCCGACGGGCTTGAGCTTGAACCCGGCGTAGTCGACGGGCATGACCGGCCAGTCCTCGGGTCGGGGGAAGTGCGTCAGCCCGAACGTGTGCCACAGCACCAGGTCTTCGCCGTCGATGTCCCGGTTGCCCGCCACGAACGAGGGCAGACCGGCCTGGCCCGGGTGCTGGTTGACGAAGTCGCCCGCGGGATAGCGCTCGGACTCGTCGTACTGCGTCACCCACAGGTGTTTGGTCGCGAACGCGGCGCGGGCGGCGATCGAACTCGACGGGTCGGCCAGGAGCACCGGCTGTCCCTCGGGGTGCAGCGCATACCCGACGTCCTGACCCAGGCGGTTCTGCTTGGTGGGATTGGTGATGTGCCAGACCCTGGCCTTGAGGTTGTCGGCGGTGCGCTGCCCCTCGGATTCGGTGGTCAGCTTGGTCTTCTGGCAGCGGAAGGCATTGCCCCACGGGTTCTCCGGTCCCATCGGGACGGGCACGGCATCCACCTCCTCGACCGTGTTCACGTTACCGTCGACGGCCATGTCGAGTCGAGCGGAGAAGAGGTGCTGGTGGAACGGGGCGCCGAGCCCGGGTGCCATCTGGGTGGAGAATCCCTCCGCGCCGCGGTACGCGGACGTGAAGACGATTCCGGTGGCCTTCGCCTCGAGTTCGATGGTGCCGTCCAGGTAGAGGTACCAGTAGAACCCGTAGTCGTAGTTGCCGATGGTGAGGAAGAACGAGATGACGAGGCGGCGCGAGCGGCGGGTCTCGGCCATGCCGTTGAACATGTCGGTGTGCTTCCACAGGACGCCGTAGTCCTCCTCGTGGAGGCAGATCGCGTTCTTCATCACCCGCGGGTCGCCGGCCTCGTCGGCGATGGTGACGTCGAAGTACTGGATCTCGCCGAGGCAGTCGCAGCCGAGTTCGAGCGAGTTGGTGTACCGGCCGAACAGGTACTCACCCTGGTCGAAGTAGTTCTGCCAGTATCGAACCGGGGAGGGATCGGCGTACGGAACCACCATCTCGGCGATCGACGCGCGGTAGATCACGGGCCGTTCGACTCCCCCGTCGTCGAACGAGAGCTGGTGCAGCGTCAGTCCTTCGCGCACATCGAAACCGAAGCGGAATTTCCAGTCGGCCCAGGTGATCTCGTTGCCGTCAACGGAGAAGCTGGCACCCTCGGGCTGGGTGATCTCGATCGGCTTGAGATCGGTGCGGGTGGGTGTGGCGTGCGGCTCGGCATCCCATTCGCCGCGCTCGGCCGGCACCGGCAGCTCGATCTCGTCGACCACCTTCACGACGCGACGCTCGGTGAGGTCGACGTAGGCCACCACCCCGTCGATGGGGTGCGCCCACGGCAGGTCCGCCTTGTCCTCCTGGTGGAAGGCGAGGACGCGAACGATGCGGTGCCCGACCTCGTCCTCGTGGCCGAACACACCGGCCGACAGGGGAACCGCCCGGACCTTCGACGGTTCGATGTCGCGCTTCGCCATCGCCGCGAGCCAGTCGGAGCTGCCGAGCAGGAAGGCTTCGATGTCCTCGAACTCCTCGTCGAGGATCGGGACGTGACCGTCGGTGGCGGAATCGACGGTGGTCGAGCTGATCACGCGGTTCTCCGTCACCGACACGACGAGGTCGGTGCCGATGCCGGTGGACCGGTCGAGCAGCAGAATCCGGGCGCGCCGCTCGATCGGGTCGCCGGGGGTGAACGCGAGGACCGTGGACTTGTGCGGCTCGGCGAGCGCGACGAACACGAAGCGCACGTTCTCGCCGATCAGCCCCTCGTCCGTGAGCAGTGCTTTCGCCGAGCGGATCTCGTCCGCGGACAGCGGAGTGAGCGGGTGATCCGGGGCGGCGGACCCCACGGTGGCGCGGGTCTCGGTGGTGGCGGTACTCATCGTGCGATCTCCTTGTCGATGATGGTGTCGTTCGTGTGGTGCTGCGGTAGTGCGGTGTCGTGTCGTGCGGCATGGGGCCGGAGTACTGCGACGGCTGCTCCGCCGGCGAAGGTTCCGACGAGCAGGACCCCGATGACGGCGGCGAGTGTGCTGGACCCGCCGACGAGGAGCGGGAGGTTGGCGACGGTCATGATCAGGAGCCCGGCCAGACCGACGAGTCCGAGCAGAGGTGCGATCACCGTGTTCCACAGCCGCCGGTCCACCCGGGTCCGGCCGAAGTAGACGAGGACGGCCACGGATGTCAGGGTCATCAGGGCGACGATGCCGACCGAGGACACACCGGCGAACCAGGCGAACACCTCGGTCACCGGGTCGAGTCCGGCGACGGCGGACGCGAGGATCAGCACGAGAGCGGACACGGTCTGCACGACCGACGCGACGTACGGCGACGCGTGCTTGTCGTGCGAGCGGCCGCAACCGGCGGGCAGGGCCGCACTGTTCCCGAGCGAGAAAATGTACCGGGAGAGCACGTTGTGGAAGGACAGCAGCGCGGCGAACAGGCTCGTGATCAGG
Organism: Rhodococcus sp. T2V; assembly: GCF_029269925.1. Classification (NCBI taxonomy): domain Bacteria; kingdom Bacillati; phylum Actinomycetota; class Actinomycetes; order Mycobacteriales; family Nocardiaceae; genus Rhodococcus; species Rhodococcus sp. T2V. The sequence continues at coordinate 12,639 of NZ_JARJBD010000115.1, read as the reverse complement.
AAGATCTGGACGAGGTCGCCTGCGATCGCGCCGACGTAGCGGGTGGCGGTCTCGGTGATCATGCCCTCGGGGTTCGCGGTGGCGACGGCCACCGCGCCCTCGTCGCCCCACGCGCTGACCATCGCCCAGCTCGACAGTGCGTAGAAGCCGCCGATGACCAGCAACGCGAGGTACGTGGCCCGGGGAATGGTGCGGCCCGGATCGCGGGCCTCGTCACGGAAGACGGCGGTGGCCTCGAATCCGATGTATCCGGCGATGGCGAAGATCAGGGCGATGCCGGGCGCCCCGGAGAAGAACTCGCCGGGGTGGAATGCCGCCGTGGAGAATCCCTCGTCACCGCCGCCGCGGAGGATGACGGAGGCGTCGATGACGAGGACGATCCCGACCTCGCAGACGAGCAGCACGCCGAGCACCTTGCCGGACAGGTCGATGTGCCGGTATCCGAGGATCGCGACGACGGCGGTCACGGCCAGGGCCCACACGTACCAGGGAAGTTCGGGACCGCCGTGGGCGGTGACGAAATCGTTGACGGCGGCTCCGATGTATCCGTAGACCGCGCCCTGGACGGCGGTGTACGACAGCAGCGCGAGGAACGCGGATCCGAGGCCGGCATGCCGGCCCAGGCCCTGCGTGATGTAGGTGTAGAACGCGCCGGCGCCGGGGAGGTGCTTGGCCATCGCGGTGAATCCGACGGCGAAGAACAGCAACACCACCGTGCAGACGAGGTACGACGCCGGATAGGCGGCGCCGTTGCCCGCCGAGATCCCCAGCGGGACGGTGCCGGCGATCACGGTCAACGGGGCCGCCGCTGCGACGACCATGAACACGATGGCACCGGGACCGAGAGTGCCTGCCAGTCTGCGAGACACGCCGTCGCTGACTGCACTCGGGTGCGGTGAGGCGTTGGTTGTCATGACTTCCTTCGACTTTCACGAGAAGAGGGTCTGCGTGGATGCTCCGCGGTGAGCTCTTCGAACGAGCATGCGGCTGCGGGTTGTCGGCGCGGTTGCCGAAGCGTCACGGTTCATCGACGGCAAATGAGAACGCGTGCAAAGCTGTTCTCATTCGGCTCCGGTCACGGTCTCTAGAGCGCGATGTTGACGGACTTGCTCTGGGTGTATTCGGCGATGGCGCCCTCACCGAGTTCGCGTCCCCACCCGGACTGCTTGTAGCCGCCGAACGGAAGCGCCGTGTCGAACGCATTGTGGCAGTTCACCCACACGGTGCCCGCCTTGATCTCGGCGGCCACCTCGTGGGCGCGGGACACGTCCCGGGTCCACACGCTGGCGGCGAGGCCGTAGGGGGTGTCGTTGGCGGCGGCGCGGACGCCTTCCTCCCGGTTGAACGGCACCGCGACGGCGACGGGGCCGAAGATCTCCTCCTGGTACACGCTGAAGTCGCGGTTCACGTCGACCAGCAGGGTGGGCTCGACGTAGAAACCGGTGTCGCCGTGCCGCCGCCCGCCGGAGAGGGCGCGGGCGCCGTCGGCGAGTCCGGCGTCGATGTAGCCGGTGACCTTGCCCAGTTGCTCCCCCGAGATCAGCGGGCCGATGTCGTTGGTGGGGTCGAGCCCGGGGCCGATCTTCTGCGACTTCGCGAAATCGGCTACCCCGGATGTGAATTCGTCGAAGATCCGATCCTCGACGAGCAGCCGCGTTCCGGCCGTGCAGGCCTGGCCGTGGTTGAACAGGAATCCGCTCGCCACGCCCGGGATCGCGGCCTCGAGGTCCGCATCGGAGAACACGACCTGCGGGCTCTTGCCACCGAGTTCGAGGGATACCTTCTTGAGGTTCCCCGACGCGGCGTTCACGATCTTCTTTCCGACCTCGGTGGAGCCGGTGAACGCGACCTTGTCGACGTCGTCGTGGCTCGACAGCGCCGCGCCGATGTCGCCGAACCCGGTGAGCACGTTGAACACGCCGTCGGGGACGCCGGCCTCGGCGATCACCTCGGCGAGGAGCAGCGCGGTGAGCGGGGTCTGCTCCGCGGGCTTGAGGATCATGGTGTTCGCGCAGGTCAGCGCGGGTGCAACCTTGAACGCGGCCATCACCAGCGGGAAGTTCCAGGGGATGATCTGTGCGCACACGCCGACCGGTTCGCGGGTGGTGAAGGCATGGAAGCGGGCGCCGGGCGCCCACGGCACCGACACCGGGATGGTGCGGCCCTCGATCTTGGTGGCCCAGCCGGCGTAGTAGAAGAAGATCTCCGCCGCCCACGTCACGTCGACGGCCTTGGCCACCGCCACGGACTTGCCGTTGTCGATCGACTCGAGCTGCGCGAACTGATCCGCGCGGGCGAGGATTCCCTCGCCGATCTTCCAGAGGATCCGCTGGCGTTCGGCCGGGGTGAGGGCGCGCCACGGCCCCGACTCGAACGCCCGCCGGGCCGCCGCCACCGCCCGGTCCACGTCTTCGATGCCGGCGTGCGGGACTGTCGTGATCACCTGTCCGGTGCCGGGATCGACCGTCTCGAACGTCCGGCCCGACGCCGAGTCCACCCAGCGGCCGTCGACGAACATGCGCTTCGGGGACGAAACGAAGTCGACGACCCGGGGGTCGAGGGCGGCGGTGGTGTGAACGACTGCAGTCATCATGTCCTCTTCGATGGAGTGAGCGGAACTGTGAATGAATCCGGCTTCGGCAGAACACTTTTGGCGGGAAGTTTCGCCTCGTCGTGCTGTGGCCCGAATCCACGATAAACCCCGGATGTGTCGCCGGTCACTACTAAATCCGGATGGGAATCCGGTCCTGCGGCATTCTCATTCGACTTTTCCGGCCACGGCGGCGGCGATTCTCATTCCGGCTTTCCGGGTCGGCGCAGCTGATCCGGCCTGCCCGCAGGCGGCGGCTCCGGAATCGGGAAGGAATTCCCCGGCCATTCTCATTCGAGGTGACCGAAAATTAATTCCGATCGGCGCATCACGCTCGACTCCTGCGCTAGCGTGCAACTCATGCAGCCCGGGGTCGATCACGCGCGGGCAGGCGAGAAAGTGTGGAGAGCAGGTGCGTGGTGTCCGGTACACCCAGAATCAGAAGTAGATCACCGGTCGCCGGTCTCGAGCGCGCGCGCCTGAGTTTCGTCCAGGTGCTCGGGCAGTCCGTTTCCGCGGTCGCACCGTCGGCCGTGATGGTCACGCTGCCCGCTCTCGTCATCCCCGACGCCGGCCGGGCGACCATCGCGGTGTTCGTCGCCGCGGCGATTCTGATGACGGCGGTCGGCTACTGCGTCGGCCAGTTCGCGACTCGGATGGTGGCCGTCAGCGGCCTCTACAGCTACATCGTGAAGGGACTCGGGGCGGTGCCGGGTTTCGCCGGCGGCTGGTCGCTGCTCGTCGGCTACGCGGCCGCCGCCATGGCGAGCACGCTCGGCGCCGCGAGTTACCTCGCGGCGCTGCTCGGCCGAGTCGGGCTTCCGACGGGGTCGACGCTCATCGCGGTCCTCGCGGCGATCGTCGGACTGCTCGCCCTGATGCTCATGATCCGGGGCGTGAGGTTGTCGGCGCGGATCATGCTCGCCATCGAGGTCTTCGCCATCGTCGCCGCCTCGGCCGCGCTCGTGGTCGCGTTCGTCCAATCGGTCCGCGAGGGCGCGACCTCGTCCGCGGGCGGCGCGAAATCGGGGTCCGCGGTCGGGTTCGCCGTACTGCTCGCGATCACGTCGTTCGTCGGATTCGAGAGCGCGGGCACGGTAGCGCGCGAAGCCCGCAACCCATTCGTCACCGTTCCGCGCGCCATCCGGTGGACCCCGGTCGCCCTGGGCGTCCTGTACGTGTTCGCGGCCGCCCTGCAATTGCCGGAGCCGGTGCGGCAGGGAGTCGACTCGCTGCCGATCGTCCTCACGTTGCCCGACCCGTCCGGCGCCGGTTCGTCGGCGCTGTCGATCGTCATGGAACTCGGCATCACCGCCTCCTGGTTCGCCTGCGTCCTCGGTTCGACGACAGCACTGTCGCGAACGCTGTTCGCGATGGGCCGCGAAGGGGTGGTCCCGACCGTGTTCGGCCGGACGCACCACCGGTTCCACACCCCGCACGTGGCGCTGACGGTCGCGATGCCGGTGATCGTCGCCGTCCCCGTCCTCTACCTGTTCGTCAGCGGTTCGAGCCGCGACGTCCTGATCGGGCTGCTCGCCGTGTCCGCCCACGGCTACGTCCTCGCGTACGTCCTGCTGTGCGTCGCGACGCCGGCGTTCCTCCGGCGGATCGGCGAACTGACCCGGCTCCCTCTGGCCGTCGGCGCGCTGGCGGCGACGGCGATGGTGGCACTGGTCGGGTGGGCGGCGTTCTCGCGGACGTATGTCGCGGGCGCGGCGACCGCGGTCTACGTGCTTCTGATGCTCCTCGGCGCCGCGGTGTTCGCGATCCGCGCCAGGCGATCCCCCGGAATCGGAGAACGCATGGGTGTGTACGACGAGGCCGTGGCCGACGACCTGCTGGGCCGCTACCGCCCGTGGGAGGTCCGCCGGTGAACGCCGACGACAGGGCCCTGTCGGGGCGGCAGCCGAAGGCCGTCACCAGCGCGCTGCGGGTGCTCGAGGAAGTGGCCCGCGCCGGTTCCGGTGTCACGGCGAAGGACATCGCGGCCCGCCTGTCGATGCCGTCGGCGACCACCTACCGGCTGCTCAACATCCTCGTCGGCGAAGGCTATGTCGTGCGGCTCCCCGACCTGTCGGGGTTCGCCCTGGGCCAGAAGATCGGGATCCTCGTCGACGCCGCCGTGGTGCCCACCGTGTGTGCGGCGGCGCGGGAGGTCCTCGCCGAGCTTCGACTGTCGGTGCGCTTCGGGGTCCACCTCTTCTACTACACCAACGTCGCCGTCCGCACCGCCGACGCCGACCCCGAATACCCGCCGCCGGAGGACGAGTCGTTCCTCAACCAGCACCTCTACGCGTGTGCGGTCGGCAAGCTTCTCCTCGCGGAGAAGGCGGAACTCGAATCCGTGATTCCCCGCTGGGAGCCGCGGGCGCTGACGGCCCGCACGATCGTCGTGCGAAGTGAACTGCTCGCGAATCTGGACCTGATCCGAGGCCAGGGGTTCGCCACCCAACTCGCGGAGCTGCGGGACGCGTCGGCGTGCGTCGCCGTCCCCGTCCGGTCCGGAACGGGGGCGCTCGTCGGCAGTCTGGCACTGTCGGGGCACGTCGATCACGAACACCTCATGCTGCGGCACGTCCCGTCACTGCGGGAGCACGCGGAACGGCTCGCCCCGCTGATGGCCTGACGTCACGTGGTACTGGCGCTTCGGTCACGCCGCAGGTGAGTGGCAAAGAGTGCCGGGGCACTCTTTACCACTCACGTCGACCGCGACTGCCGGGCGAAGCGACGGTCGTAGTCGGCCCGTCCGGCGGGGTCGACGGTCGGCATCCCACCGCCCAGCGGCACCCCCTACGACAGCCCGGTGCGGACTGCGCTGGGAAGAATCGTGCTTGCCGGCGCTGTAGACGGCCATCCCGGGCACGGGCAGTTTGCCGGCCATCGATGCGACGTATCGTCGGCGACCGCACGATCGAGTTCACGCTGAAGATTCCCATAGTTAGGAGACCATCAGTATCTGAGTTACGTCGGTAGCCCGAATTTCTCCGAGTCCGTCGAAGTCAGGCGATATCCGGCGGGCGGAAATAAGATGAGTGATGACGAAAAACCCGCCGGGCCCGCACGATCCGGTCGCCCTCGAAGCGGTCCCGTGAAGCCGGGCCTGCCCTCCGCCGTCGCCGCGTGCGCGGTGGCGCTCGCGCTCCCGTGGTCGCATCCGGCCGTGGCCGACGCCGCGCCGGACCCCGCCGTCCGATACGTCGCGTTGGGGGATTCGCGAGCCACCGGGTCGCCTCAGGATCTGCTGTCGATTCGGGACGGGTGCTTCCGCACGTCCGACGCGTACCCGCAGATCGTCGCCGACGCCCTGAGCGCGGAATCCTATGTCAGCCGAGCGTGCGCAGGCGCGAAGACCGAGAACATCACGACAACACCGCAATTCACAGTGACCGGACCGCAGCCACCGCAGATCGGGGCGCTCCAGCCGGACACGACGCTCGTCACCGTCAGCATCGGCGGAAACGACATCGCGTGGTCGTCGCTGGTCGAGCCCTGTTACACGCCCGCCCCGGGATTCGACGCGAAATGTCGCTCCGACGCCACCACGGCCCGGCGCATGACCGACGCCCTCACCGTGCTCGGCCCGAAGGTGTCCGCGACCCTGGCTGCCATCGCCGCGAAGTCCCCCGCAGCAACTGTGCTCCTGGTGGGGCACGGCGGCATCTTCGGCGACCGCGGCTGCTGGCCCTACGTCCCCACGAGCGACGCCGACGCTGCCTTCGTCGTGCAGTTCTTCGTGCGAATGAACGCCGTTCTCGCCGACGCGGCACGCGCGAACGGCGCCCGGTTCGTCGACGTGTCCGCCGCCGCGGTGGGGCACGACGCGTGCGCCGGACCCGATCGACGCTGGTTCGAGGGCCTCGTCCCCCGGTCGTTCACAATGCCCCTGCACCCCACCCATGAAGGGCACAGAGCGATGGCCTCGCTCGTCGTCGCGACCCTTCCCTGACCAGCGGACGTTCGGCGCGCAGGCACGGCTGGACGCCCGACCTAGTGGCACACCCGGGCGCCATCCGGTATACCCTTCAAACGGGTCGTACGGTTTGTTATCCGGCAACGGCCGTAACCGATACCGACACTCACATAAAGAAAAACGACATCTGTTTCCCGACACGTGGATCGCCCACGGGCCGGGAACGGAAGGACCGCAGTGCTGTTGGCAGAAACGTCAGAAATACGGGCCCCCGCGGCCGCACCCCACCACGGGGAGTGGCGAGAGGTAGCCGCATGTCGCGGAGTCGCATCATCGGTGTTCTTCTCCCCCGATGGCGAACGCGGTCGTGCCCGGGCCCGCCGCGAGGCGAACGCCAGGCAGATCTGCGAAGACTGCCCGGTCCTCGCCCAGTGCCGCGACCACGCCCTCACAGCGGACGAACCGTACGGAATCTGGGGAGGCATGACCGAGGCCGACCGCCGACGCCACGCCCGGCGAACCCGGACCGGCGAGCGCCGCTGACCTGGTCAGCCGCGTTTCAGGCACGGCTCTTCATCACATTGTATGAACCGGCACCCCCATCGTTGTCGTGATGGCGCATGGTGGGCGCGCAACCACACGAGCAGGGTGACTCCCATCACAAGCGTGGTCCCGCCCCCGCGATCGTCGACGGATGCGGACACCTGATGAAGGGAATGCCATGGGTACGGTTCCGGACGGAGCGCATCAGCTCAAACCCGGCCTCAAGCAGCGGCACCTCACGATGCTGTCGCTCGGCGGCGTCATCGGTGCGGGGTTGTTCGTCGGCTCGAGTGCGATCATCAACCAGGCCGGTCCGCTTGCGTTCATCACGTATGGCATCACGGGACTGATCGTGTTGCTGGTCATGCGCATGCTCGGGGAAATGGCTTCTGCCAAACCCTGTTCCGGATCGTTCACCGATTATGCGCGGATGGCGTGGGGTGAGTGGGCAGGATTCTCGACGGGGTGGCTCTATTGGTATTTCTGGGTCATCGTCGTCGGATTCGAGGCCGTCGTCGGCGGTCAGATGATCAACAAATGGATCCCGTCGATACCGGTATGGGTGATTGCGCTCGTACTGATGATGGTCATGACTGCCGTCAATCTCCTGTCGGTCGGCGCTTTCGGTGAGGCAGAATACTGGTTCGCCAGCATCAAAGTCGTCGCCATCGTCGCCTTCATCACCGTCGCCGCCCTCTTCGTTTTCGGACTCTGGCCCGGCGCAAGCATCGACTTCGGCAACCTCACCGACCACGGTGGATTGCTGCCGAACGGCCTCGCCACCCTGTTCGTCGGCGTCGTGGTGGTCATCTTCTCCATGACCGGCGTCGAGGTCGTCACGATCGCGGCAGCCGAATCGGCGGAGCCTGCGAAGTCGATCCGCAAGGCCGTCAATTCGGTGGTGTTCCGCATCCTCGCCTTCTTCGTCATCTCGACATTCCTGATCGCCGTGATCGTGCCGTGGGACTCGGTCGTTCCGGGGGAATCGCCGTTCGTCGCCGCCCTGGACCGGATCGGCATTCCGGGTACTGCGGACCTGCTCAACCTCGTCATCCTGGTTGCGGTGCTCTCCGTCCTGAACTCCGGTCTCTACACGTCCTCGCGACTGCTGTTCGTCATGGGCGGACGCGGCGACGCTCCGGCGTGGATGACCTCGACCAACAAGCGAGGCGTCCCGGTGAAGGGAATCCTCTCGTGCACGGTGGTCGGCTACGGATGTGTGGTGCTCGCGGCCCTGTTCCCGGACACGGTGTTCCTGTTCCTGATCAACGCCTCCGGTGCGGTGTTCCTGTTCGTGTACTTCATGATCTGCATCTCCGAATTGCGGTTGCGCAGGCGGTGGGAGAAGGAAGACCCGAGCCTGCTCCAGTTCCGGATGTGGCTGTACCCGGGCCTGCCGATCCTGGTCACGACAGCGATCGTCGCGGTGCTGGTCAGCATGGGATTCCGGGAAGCCAACCGGATCGAGCTGATGCAGGGAGTCGCCGTCTGGGTGGTGCTGACAATCGTCTACGTCCTGAGGAAGCGACTGGGTGGGCGCGGTTCCGGAGGGTCTTCTTCGGTGGACTCCCCGGGCGCCGACAACGAGCGACCCGCGACTCCCCAACCGACCTCGTAAGCGCGGGAATACCCGTCACAGTGCTGCTGCCACCCCAGGGTGGTGGCAGCACTTCGCGTTCGGGAAGGCCTGCCGGCTCACTCGATCAGTTCGTCCAGTGTCAGTTTGGTTCGGTCGGCACCGGACAGCGCGAGCCAGAACATCGCCGACCCTTCCGTGGAGGTAGGTTTCAGGCCGGTGAGCTGTTCGACGCGGCGCAGCCGGTAGACGAGGGTCTGCCTGTGGATCTTCAGTTCGTCGGCACTCTTCTGCCAAGCGCCGTCGTTGCGGAGGAACACCCGGACCGAGCTGACGAGGTCGCCCTCGTTGGTTCTGTCGTGGAGGATCAGCGGGCCGAGGATGTCGCGCACCAGCCGGCGAGTGTCTTCCACACTGCGTGGCAAGAAACCGATCTCGTCGTCGTCTTCGCCGTAGACGTTGACAGTCAGCCCCTGCTCGTGAGCGCGGGCCACGGCGAGTTGGGCTTGCCGGGCGGCTTCGGCGACGTCGGAGTTGGCGGTGAGGGTGGTGCTGACCCCGACGGCACATCCGCGGGCCAGCTTCGAACCGATCGTCGACAGCAGATCCAGGTCTCGTGGTACCAGCCCGATCAGCATCGCCGTGCGGGGCAGCAGCAACGGCGCGTACTCGCGAAGGCACACCTGCCGATGAATCGTTTCGTGGTGCAGGGCATCTCCGTCGGGGGTACTCCAGCATGCGACGACGACGGCATTCGTCATTCCACGGTGCCGTAGTTCCGGCCAGACTGCGGCGGCGGTGATGGTGTCGTCCAGCAGGCCCAGCAGCAGGTCCTGTCCGGAGGCGCGGAGCCGGTCACGTTGCGCGGCATCGTGTTCGAGTTCCAGGGCGATCAGCCCACCGAGGTGTTGGAGCAACGGCCGGTCATTGACGGGCAGCCGGCCGGCGCCGGCCGACAGCACCACCGCCCCTGCGCCCGGGATAGGAATTTCCACGCGGCCGGCCGGTTCGTCCGGCCTGTTGTCACGCTGGTGCAGCGCGAGTCGGCCGCTGACCACGAGTTCGCCGGCGTCGTGGTCGCGGACCTCGAGCGCCCACCCGGTGGTGCCCTCGAGCGCGGAGATCCGGTCGGCGAACGTGCCCCTGGCGTGCAGCGCCTGCCAGTACACGTCGTAGAGGCGTGTGATCGTCGTCAAGCGTTGGCGTTCGGATTCGACGGCACTTTCGATGACGGTCCGTGCCAACGTGACGAACTGCAAGTCGAAGCTCGCCGACAGCACGGGAAAGCCGCGTCGGTCGGCCACCGTGAGCAGTTCGGCGGTCACATCCGGGGTGCCGGGGCCGCGCGCGATCACCAGGGCGCTGACCTGGCTGTCGATCAGGTGCGCCATCCACTCGGACTGCTCCGCGGGGCCGTCGGGAAGCCCGCCGCCGGTCGTCATGACCAGGTCACCGCTTTCGAACCACAGCCACGGATCGGGAAGGTCGCACGCGTGCGCCCAGGTCACCAGTCTCGCGCCACCGCTCTCGCCGGCGAGATACCGCAATCCGAGCGACGGGATCGCGGTCAGTTGATCGACGGAGATCACCGGTCCTCACCTCCTCATACAAACGTACAGCCGGCGGTCGGATGTCTGTGAATCGGGAGTATGTCGCGGCTCACATGCCGACACGACACTGGACACCGACGCACGAAACGAATGACGGCTGGAGGCTCTAGATGGTAGTCAGCAATGCCCGCGCTGGTGGGCGCGACGTGTCAGGTGCCGCACACGGCACACCCCTGTGGCGCGAGGATCGAGAGTTCGCTCCCCGGCGGCCCGCGTTGCCCGGGAACGTCACCGCCGATGTCGCCATCGTCGGTGCCGGGTTCACCGGACTGTGGGCGGCCTACTACCTGCTGCAGGCGGATCCGTCGCTGAAAGTCGTTCTTCTCGAACGCGAATTCGCCGGGTTCGGTGCCTCCGGGCGCAACGGCGGGTGGGCGTCGTCGATCTTCCCGGTCTCCCTCGCCCGCGTCGAACAGCTGTATTCGCACCGCGCCGCCCTGGATCTGCAGGCCGCGATGAACGACACGGTCTCCGAGATCGGCCGGGTCGTCGGCAACGAGGGCATCGACTGCGAATACTCCCGCGACGGTTTCGTCTCCCTCGCGCGGAGCGAGGCGCAGTGGGCGCGGGCGAAGGCGACCGTGGCCGGTGCCGAGAAGTTCGGCACCCGCGGACAGTGGCAACTGCTCGATTCCGCTGCGGCGCAGGAGAAAATCAACGCCACCGACGTCCTCGGCGGCATCTACACCGAGCACTGCGCACTGCTGCACCCGGACAAACTCGTGCGTGGGCTCGCCGGCTGGGTCGAGGAACACGGCGCAGTAATCTACGAGGACACCGCGGTCGACGAGATCGGCAAGGGCATCGTCTGGACCGAGCACGGCTCGGTCACCGCCTCCGTCGTCATCCGGGCCACCGAGGCGTTCACCCCCGAATTTCCGGCGTACCGGCGCAACGTGGCACCGCTGTACTCACTCGTCGTCGCCACCGCGCCCCTGCCCCAGGGGCTTCGCGAGGACCTCGGCCTGGACGGACGTACCGCGTTCAACGACATGCGCAACCTCCGGATCTATGCGCACCCGACCAGCGACGGCCGCCTGCTGTTCGGCGGCCGCGGCGCCCCGTACCACTTCGGGTCCAAGGTCGACTCGTCCTTCGACGTCGACGAAAAGATTCACGACAAGATCATCGACACGATGCACGAATTCTTCCCGGCCCTGCGGGACGTACCGGTCACGCACCGATGGGGCGGCCCCCTCGGTGTTCCCCGCGACTGGTTCCCCTCGGTCGGCTACGACCAGCACAACAAGACGGCCTGGGCCGGACCGTACGTCGGTGACGGCGTCGCCACCAGCAACCTCGCCGGCCGCATCCTGCGCAACCTCATCCTCGACAAGCGCGACGACCTGAATTCGCTCCCGGTGGTCAACCACCGCTCACCGAAATGGGAAGTCGAGCCGTTCCGGTGGTTCGGAGTGAACGCGGGCCTCCGCGCCGCCGCGACCGCCGACCTCGAAGAACGCGTGACCGGAAAACCGTCGACAGTCTCCGCGTTGCTCGAAAAGCTGACCGGCGCCCACTGACCGTCCACCACACACCGTTCGGGAGAAACACCATGGCATCACTGATCCACCTGCCCGCCATCACAGTTCAGGGCGAGCTGACCCCCGCGGGGCAGCGGCCCGGAGCAGACAGCGGCGACCCGCAACTCGGCACGCTACCCCTCGACGGCGGCACCGACGCCCAGATCGGGATCTGGGAATGCCGGCCGGGTGGCTGGCCCGTCGTCGACCGGCCCAACACCGAAACCTGCTACATCATCTCCGGTAGGGCGACTTTGACCGACGACGAAACCGGCACCAAGGTCGACATCTCGGCAGGCGATTTCGTCGTCCTGCCCCCGGGTTGGTCGGGACGCTGGGATGTCACCGACACCCTGCGCAAGGCCTACGCCATCTTCTGACGCGGTCTCCCACCGACCTCCTCGAAAGGACACCCATGACCACCACGATTCCCCATTGGTTCGACAACAAGCCGTTCAGCGGCACCAGCGGCAACACCGCCCCCGTCACCAACCCGGCGACCGGCGCCGTCACCGGTCAGGTCGCCCTCGCCAGCGTGGAGGACGCCCGCGCCGTCATCGACTCCGCCGCCGCCGCCTTCCCCGCCTGGCGTGACACCTCCCTCGCCAAGCGCACCCAGATCATCTTCACGTTCCGCGAACTGCTCAACGAACGCAAGGGCGAACTCGCCGAGATCATCACCGCCGAACACGGCAAGGTCGTCTCCGACGCCCTCGGCGAAGTGAGCCGCGGCCAGGAAGTCGTCGAATTCGCCTGCGGCATCGCCCACCTGCTCAAGGGCGGCATGACCGAGAACGCCTCCACCAACGTCGACGTCGCCTCCATCCGCCAACCCGTCGGCCCCGTCGGCATCATCTCCCCCTTCAACTTCCCCGCCATGGTCCCGA
>NZ_JARJBD010000114.1:0-27482 GCF_029269925.1 Rhodococcus sp. T2V | reverse complement strand
TGCCTCACCCCATCAGCCCAGAACCGGCATCATGCACTCCCGATCGGGAAGAGCCAGTTTACGGTCGCGTTCGGTCGGTGCGGCCTCCTCGTCGGTTGAGCCGGTGTCTGCGGGGTGCTGCGTGTGCTCGTGGTCCGGGTCGGTCCGGACTGCACGGCCGTCGAACTCTGTCCCCATGTCCTCGCCTCCTGTGTGCTCTGTCCGCGACTGTACGGCTCCACACCCGAGCAGTTCAGTCAAAACCGTCCACGCGTGGGTGATGGGGGCCATGCCTGCAGCGATGACAGCGCAGCGAGCGCGTCAAGGCCTCTTTCAGAGGCGGTCTCGAGGGTTTGGACGCGACCTGTGACTGATCACCGCGGTCCCTGGGACCGCCCGTCCTGGGGAAGGTTGGTCAAAGGGGTGGGTAGTTAATCGAACGGTGCGTCGTGGGTGTCGGTGCCCAGGTCTTGTTGGTCCGGGTCTGCGACCGTGAGGACGGCGTCGACGATGTGTGGGTTGCGTTCGAGTTCGTGTTCGAGTTTGCGCAGGGTGTGGGCGATGTGGGATTCGGCATGGTCGCCGACGAGGTCGACACTGGCGACGAGGAAGATCTGTTTCGGGCCGGTGTATTCGATGCGCACGAAGCGGACGGTGGCCACGTCGGGTAGCTGGGCGATTCGTTCGACGGCGGCGTCGCGCAGTGCGCTCGAACCCGGTTCCCCGGTGAGGAATCGGCGGTTCCGGTCGATCAGCACGACCGCGACCGCACCCAGCAGCACCCCGACGAGGATCGACCCGATCGCATCCCAGACGGCGGCGCCGGTGATCTGGTGCAGTCCGATGCCGGCGGCGGCGATGAGGATGCCGACGATCGCTGCGCTGTCTTCGGCGAAGACCGCCCGCACTGTCGGATCCGAGGTTTCGAGGGCGTAGTCGAGGACGTCGCGGTCGTGGTGGTGTGCCTCCCCGCGCAGTTGCCGGATGGCCCGCAGCAGCGATGTTCCCTCCAGGACGAACGCGACGGCGAGCACGAGGTAGGCGATCAGGTAGTCCTCGCCGGTGTCGGGCTCGTGGAGCAGCTCGGTCAGTCCGTGCCATACCGACACCGTGCCGCCGGCGACGAACAGTCCCACTGCCGCCAGTAGTGACCACACGTACGCTTCCCGGCCGTACCCGAGGGGGCGGTCTGCGTCTGCCGGTCGGGCGCTTCGGCGGTTGGCGATGAGTAGGAACACCTGGTTTCCGGTGTCGGCCCAGGAATGGGCGGCCTCGGCGACCATGGAAGCGGACCCGGTCATCAGTGCAGCCACCGATTTGGCGATGGCGACCCCGGCATTGGCGCCGAACGCAATGATCACGGTGCGGGTGCTCTCCCCGCCGGTGTCCTCCGCGGCCGCCAGTGGTCCCAGATCGTGTGCATCCGTCACGTCTCGAGTCTCACACGGGAATGCGCGGCGAGCACTGGCCGAAACGACCGGTGGCAGCTACTGCGTGTGGGGATGGTCGGAGGTGGGGCGAACGTCGATGGAGGTGCGCTGTGCAGTCGGTGTCACGGGGTGGGCTGCGGGCCCGTCGGGTCGGTATCGGCGGTGTCGGTCATCAGCCGGGTGATTTCGTCGCGGTCCGCCTGCCCGGGCAGTCCCCAGTCCGGCCGGTAGCCGTACAGCTCGCCGAGGGTGACCGAGCGCCGGTTGCCGTCTGCCACCTCGACATCGGCCGATGTGATCAGTCCGGGATGCGCGACACCGCACGCCTCGGCCACCTTGAACACGTCCCGGCGCAGGGCGCGCACGTAGTTCGCCGCGCGCACCGACTTCGACTCGACATCCAGCCCTCGTTCGAGCCAGGCGTTCTGGGTGGCGACGCCGGTGGGACAGCGGTCGGTATGGCATTTCTGTGCCTGGATGCAGCCGACGGCGAGCATGGGTTCACGCGCGACGTTGACCATGTCGCACCCCAGTGCCATCGCGGCGACCGCGTTGTCGGGCAGGCCGAGTTTGCCCGAGCCGACGAAAGTGACCTCGTCCGTCAGGCCGGCCTGCGCGAAGCGCGAATACACCCGAGCGAATCCACTGCGGAACGGCAGCGATACCGCGTCGGTGAACACCAGTGGGGCGGCGCCGGTGCCCCCTTCCCCGCCGTCGATGGTGACGAAGTCGACCCCGCGGTCGGACGTGCGCATCGCGTCCACCAGCAGGTCCCAGAACGTCGGGTCGCCGACGGCGGACTTGATGCCCACCGGCAGCCCCGTCTCACGGGCGACGAGTTCGACCCAGTCGAGCATGCTGTCGACGTCGTGGAACGCGGTGTGCCGGGAGGGACTGACACAGTCACGTCCCTCCGGGATGCCGCGCATCTCGGCGATCTCGGCCGTCACCTTCGCTCCCGGGAGCAGGCCGCCGAGTCCCGGTTTGGCGCCCTGGCTGAGCTTGACTTCGATTGCTTTCACCGGCGCCGACTCGACCAGTGCGACGAGCCGGTCGAGATCGAATCGTCCCTCGCCGTCGCGGCAGCCGAAGTACGCGGTGCCGATCTGGAAGACGAGGTCGGCGCCGTGCCGGTGATATCGCGACAGTCCGCCCTCCCCAGTGTTGTGGAGGCATCCCGCGTCCGCCGCGCCGCGGTTGAGCGCTGTGACGGCCGCGGACGACAACGAGCCGAAACTCATCGCGGAGATGTTGACGAACGAGGCGGGCCGGAAGGCTTTCGCCCGGCCGCGGGCCGCGCCGAGCACTTTCGCCGACGGAATATCGGCCTGTTCGCCGGAGTGCGGCCGCGCCGACGGAGGCACCTGGGAGAAGGTGCGGTGTTTGACGATCGTGTACCCGTCGGTGAACTCGATGTCGTTGTCGGTGCCGAACCCGAAGGTGTTGGTCTCCCGCTTCGCCGACGCGTACACCCACCGGCGCTGGTCACGGCTGAACGGACGCTCCTCGTCGTTGCCGGTGGTGATGTACTGACGCAGTTCGGGGCCGATCGACTCGAGCAGATATCGGCCGTGCCCGAGCACGGGGAAATTCCGCAACAGTGCGTGCCTGCGCTGAAGCAGGTCGTAGGAGGCGACCGCGGCGACCGCGGCACCGGCGAATGCTGTGGACCACCTCATTGCGCCACGGTACGTCCGGTGCAGAGCCGAGAAAGACGTTTCGACGCCGATCCGCGTCCTCCCGACGGTCTCCTCCGATCGGGTTAGCGGGGCAACCGGCGAGCGTGGGCGGAGCGGTCATGCACGACATGTCCCACGACGCCGGAAGGGCGGCCCCGGTGGTCGCCTGAGGCGCTGCCACGCCTCGCGGGTCCATGTCGAAGCATGCGCACCCGACGCACGCCCCTGATCGGGGCGTCTGCCTCGGCGTCAGAGATGACGCTGTCGGCACAGGGGTGACCGGATCGTGGCACGCACGGTCGGTGGCACCGACCGTCGCGCGCAGAGTCGAGGCGGGCGGGAGACCCCTACACCGGTGTCCAGGTGGTGGGTTCCTCGCAAGGCTCCCGGGCCGACGTCGGGTGCAGTCGAGTGCGGAGACGTCGCGGGTGAGCACCGTCGGAAACCGGAACCCCGGTCGCATGACGGGTCGGTGCAGGGTCAGGTGACCGGCGTTTCGGGGAGTCGGTTTCCGTGAACTCTGCACTGTCCTCCCGTTTTCACGAAAGGTGCGCGAGGTCATCGTGAATACCGACGTCGTCTACCTGTCCGCCGGTGTGGCGTTGCTGCTCGCCGCGACCGTTCCGCGCATCATGCGCAACCGGGCGGTGTCGGCGCCGCTGGTGGTGCTCGCGGTCGGAGCGGTGGTGGGGGTGTTCCTCGCGGGCGCCGACCTGGTGTCGCCGGTGGCGCATCCCGCGGTGGCCGAGCATGTGAGCGAGGGGTGCGTCATCGTCGCGCTGATGGGGGTGGGCCTGGCGATCGACCGGCCGCTCGGCCTACGGTCGTGGAACTGCACCTGGAGGTTGCTGGGCATCGCGATGCCGCTCGGTATCGCCGCGGTGGCGGTCCTCGGCTGGTGGGTGGCGGCCCTGACTCCGGCGGCCGCGCTGCTGCTCGGTGCCGTCCTCGCCCCGACCGACCCGGTGCTCGCGTCCGACGTCCAGGTGGAGGGACCGTCGTCGGGGGACTGCGCCGACCGGGAGGACGACGAGGTGCGGTTCGCTCTGACCTCGGAGGCCGGACTCAACGACGCTCTCGCGTTTCCGTTCGTCTATCTGGCACTGTTTCTGATCACGAAGGGCCCGGCCGGGGACTGGATCGCGCAGTGGTTCCTATGGGAATTGGTCGGCAACACCGTGCTGGGCGCGGCGATCGGCGCGGTCGCCGGGTACCTGCTGGGCCGGGCGGTGTTCCACTTCCCGATTCCGCATGCGCGGCCGGCCGAGAGTGGTGAACCGATCGTCGCGCTGGCCGCCACGTTCGCCGTGTACGGGCTCACCGAACTCGTCGGGGGGTACGGCTTTCTCGCCGTGTTCGCGTGTGCCGTCGCGCTCCGCCGGATCGAGCGGGCGCATTCGTACCACGCCGAAATGCACCGTGTGATGGAACATCTCGAGCACGTCCTGACCCTCGCGGTGCTGCTGTTGCTGGGCGTCGCCCTCACCTCGGGCCTGCTGGACCAGCTGACCTGGGGTGGGATCCTGGTCGCGGTCGCGGTCGCGGTCGCGGTCGCGCTCGTGGTGGTGATCCGTCCTCTCGTGGGGTGGCTGGCCCTGCTCGGATGCCGCGAAATGACGGTCCCGGAGCGACGGGTGACCGCGTTCTTCGGTATCCGCGGCATCGGATCGATCTACTACCTCGCGTTCGCCGCCGCCGTCGCGGGCATCGATCAGGAGAGCGCGTTGTGGTCGACGGCCGCCTTCGCCGTGGTGCTGTCGGTGATCGTCCACGGCGTCACCGCCACGACCGTGATGCAGTTGCTCGACCGGGGGCGAGGCGACACCGCCGACGACGATCGAACCGGGTAGGGCGGCGCGGTTCGCTCGGGCTGGGTCGGAGCCCAGCGGCGTGGTCGAGTGGTCAGAGATTGATCGTGGCGTCCAAACGTCCCGGAGCCGGTGCTCGACGATGTCCGGGAGCGTGCTCGCACGCCGGCCGTCATGTGGCTTCGCCGTGGCGCGGTCGTGCTGCTCGCACTGATCGTGACGCTCGGTGCGGTCGGGCTGCTCGGTGTCCGCAGCGGCACGGCCCACGCGGCGGGAGGCGGGTACGAGCTCATCCTGACGTATCCGCGCCTCGCACGAGCGGGACTGGACCAGGGGTGGACACCGGAACCCTCCGCCGAGACGGCCGACGCCTCCCGGACCTACATGACCGTCGATCCACCGCCGGGGGACACCCTCACCCTCGGTTTCGACGCCTACATCCAGCCGTCGAGTCAGCTCGGCCATGCGGGATCGGTGTCGGTGTCGGAGAAGGGAGTCGACGTGATCACCCTGGAATTCAGCACCTGGTTGGTGCCCCGATGGAAATCGTGATCCGGGCTGCGGTCCTGTTCCTGTTCCTGTGGGTGATCACCCGCGTGGTCGGACGGTCGACTGTCGGTGAATTGAGCACCTTCCAACTGGTCGGTACGTCGACGGTGAGGCGCTGCCGGCGTCGGAGCGGTGGGTGCTGCGGACGGTGCCGGCATTCCTCGCCGAGGATGTGGTGGCGGGGGAGCGGTCGCTCACTGCCGCCGAACAATTCGACATCGCCCTGCGCGCGGAAATCCTGGCCGACGCCCTGATCTGGCTGGATTTCGTCCTCGATGTCGACCTCCCCGACCCGCCCGACATGGCTGTCGCGTAGAAGTCACATCCGATTTCGGAAAGCGTTTGGGCCGTGATGGTTTCGTGCGGTGTGAACGGGCGGCGGGTGTAAGAAGGGGTGTGCGCATGTCTCGAGGCTGCGGGCTCTCCGCCGGCCCGGCCCGCACCGCATTCACCTCGGGCGCGCTCGGACGGCACCCGACGAACATCGGCGAGGCTTCACGGGGTGGGATGTCCTGTTGCGGAGACGTGTCGTGGCCGGATCTCGCCGTTTCGGGGCGGTGGGACGGGGCACTCGACAACGACCTGGTGACATCCAGATGTCCCGGAGAACAACCCCCATCAGGTCGGTCCCGGGGACCACAAATGCGGAGGCACGGATGAGTATGCGGGTGTGGGACACCGTCGATCACGACGAGATCCGCCGGTGGATCCAATTGCATCGCGGTGCCCCTGCCCGGGTTCCGGACCCGGCGGCGGTGTGCTCGGCGGAGGTGCTGCTCGTCGACTTCCTCGGCGCCCGGTCGGGTCACTACTTCGAGCATATTTCGTGGGCGGAATGGTTCGCCTGGTTCGACGATCACCGGCTGTGTTTCCGCTGCCCCGCCGATCCGGAGAGCCTGTCGTTCCACCTGTTTCCGCGCGGGGCGGCTCCGCCGACCGTCCAGGTGGTCAACCGGAGTCCCTGACTCGCACCCCTGGCGGTACCGGCACGGGTCGCGGGCAGAGGAGTGCAGCCGCGGCCGAGGGCGCGACTGCGCGCCGGTTGTGCTTGCAGTTCGGCCGAATCGGCGCTGTCGGCGGGTCGCGGTTTAGAAGTCCTCGTCGATGCAGGCCAGACGGTCGCCGGCCATGCCGGCCTGCCCGGGGCCGGTCTGGGTGTGCTGGTCGTGGACTACCACGGACTTGGCTTCGCCGGGACGGAACTGCCAGTCGACTGTCGTCGAGGCCTGGGCGTTGCCGCTCGGGTCGGTGGTGATGTCGAGCCAGATCTCGTTCTGCGGGTTGGCATAGGCCGGATCGGATGAGGGTGTTGGCGGGGTCGACGGTGTTCTGGTAGTGCGGTCCCGAGTCTGACGGGGCCGGCCCGCAGCGTTGGGTGTGGACGTGCACCCCGAAGTCACGACTCGGTGCGAGGCCGGTGGTGTCGAGTGTGCTGGTGGTGCGGCCGTCGTCCTCATCGGATTCGATGTTCACCGTCGATCCCACCGGGACGGCGGCCTCGTTGTAGGTGAAGGCGTTGTTGTCCTCGGTGAGGGCGGTCCCGGGCAGCTGGAAGGCGCCTCCGGAGGTGTCGGGGACCGGCAACATGTCGGTGGCCGTCGCGGCTGAGGATGCGGGCGGTGTCTAGACGGTGGGTTCCTGCGTCGATGAGTCGTTGCTGCCGCATCCGGTAACGACCAGGGCGGTGAGGCACCCGCCGGCGAGAACTGTGGTGCTGCGTCGGTAGCCATACCTGCCGCGGTACCCGTGACCGAAGATCTCGAATCTCGGGTCGTTCGGCTCTTCCTTCTGCGGCCAGAGCGAGTACGGACTGGGGCTACGGTTCCTGACGGGACTACAGGAAGCGCGGTTGACGTATCTGTCCGTGCATCGCGGTTCTTGGGTGAAGGGCGGTCGGGCTCGTATTCAGGAAACGGAATCGCAGCCAAGAGCGTGTACCTCCCGCCCGCACCGCTCGAACACCGGGTCATCCCCGGGTGCGGGATGGTCGGCTGCGGTGTCCGGCTCAGGTCACAAAAGTGTCTCGCCCGGGTGGTTTCTACAGCACCTCCACGGCCCGCGCCGCCGTTCGGGTGGTCGCTCCGGCCTGGACGTTTGTGTGAGTGGTGGCGGGTCGGTGGCGATAGCCGGTCCGTGGCGTGTGCTAGAACTGATCAGGCATCGAGTGACCTGACTCACAGTGTTCGTTTCACGGGTTCGGTCGGCACACCGGCGGATCCCGGTCGATGCACGAGAGCAAAGGAACACGCCCGCATGATCGAGGACGCCACCGAAACACCTGGCACTGCGCTTCCGGCCCCGATGCGCCTGATTCCCCGCCGCCGCCCGGACGGCCGCGAACTCCTCGCCACCGCGAAAGGAATCCTGATCGCCGCCCGCGGCTGCAGCGACGCCCAGGCGTTCGACGAACTCCTCGACGTCTCCCGCCGTCATCACCTGACCGTGATCGGTGCCGCCCGGGGTTTGGTCGACCTCGCTGCCGGACCCGCACCCCGCCGCCGGTCCGATTCCGTCCGATTCGACGAATGGGAACAGCTGATCACCCAACTTCCCGCACGCGCCCGCGCACACGCGAGCTGACGCACCAGGATGCCCACGATCATGCGTGAGACCGACCCGTCGACGGACACCACCGAAGACCGCACCGGTCCAGACGAGAGCGTGTCGCCGGTCACCGATCCGATCGTGTGGCCCGAACCCAGCCCACTCGAGTCCTGGTGGGAACACGTGGTCCACGACCACCCGGCCCCGCCCACCACCGAGTCCGTCCCCGGCACCGACGCAGAGTGATGGTCTGCGTGAGAATCGACGAAGCGAGCAACCCCCTCCAGGCCGTTTGTCTCCGTGACCGCGGCCGTGTGGAGGGGTCATGCCGGGGGAACAGTGCCGAAATCGCGGCGATGACATGACCGTTCATACATGGGTGCGATCCGAAGCCGGGGGTGGATGGACGCTGCGGTGCGATCTGTGCGAGCACACCTTCGACGCGGCCGTCGCCGGGCAGGCCGAGGCGGTCGACTTTGCACGCACGAACGGGTGGATCGTCGGTGAGGTGACGTGGTGCCCGATGTGCGCGGCCACCCACACCACCCGCCGCACAACCTGACTCGTCGATCTGCCTCCACTTCGGTCCTCTGCGTTCCCTCTCGATTGGGGTACGACGTCGACCGGTGGGTATTTTCCGCGCCGTGTCGTCGGGAGGTGCGGACAGGGGAGTGGACGCGTCGTGATCGTCGGATCGATGATCCGGCACCGGACCGCGGCAGCGATCGATCGTCGCGGATCTTCCGAGTTGTGCCGGTCGGGTCAAATTCAGCGGCGGCCATCACGAATCTGGTAGGCGCGCTCTCGGCTGACCCCTGCCGCCGTGGAGAGTCGGGTCGCTGAACCCCCGGCGAGCATCGCACCTTGGAGAGCGTCTCGCCAGGCACGGTCCCGGCGGGTCGCCTCGAACTTTGCCTGTGCCCGGGCGAATCTCACGTGCTCGATGATCTGTTCCCAGTTGACGGCCTCGACGGCCACGATCCGGTAGCCTCCCTCGACCTCGGAGATGGCACCGTCGACAACTCGCCACCCGTTGGCGGACAGGACGTCCTCGGGGGACACCTGTGCGGTCGGAGGGTAGCTGGCAATGAGGTCACCGCCGGTGTTGTTGCCGGTTGACGTCGTCACGAGGATCTCGGCACCGCCGAGATCCACAGCGTCGCCGGTCACGATATGAGCGGCATAGGTCGGCGGCATTGGTCAGCACGCTACCCGAACCCCGCACGCCCTGATACCCCGCACACCCTGATCGAGCTGTCCACCGATCGCCGCGAGTCCCGCGACGTGGACACCCGCGATGGTGACGGCAAAGCCAGATGACCGTCCCGACGACGTCACTGCGGGTGGCGGCCCTTGGCGAATTCCTCGACGATCGTCGCGCAGAACGCGGGCAGGTCGCCGGGGTTGCGGCTCGACACCAGCCCGTTGTCGACCACCACTTCCTCGTCGACCACGTTGCCGCCGGCGTTGCGGATGTCGGTGCGCACGCTGGGATACGAGGTGAGGGTGCGGCCGCGCACGACATCGGCTTCGACGAGTGTCCAGGGGCCGTGGCAGATCACGCCCACGGGTTTGCCCGAGGTGACGAAGTCGCGGACGAATCCGACGGCCGACTCGTCCATTCGGAGGTGGTCGGGGGTTCGTGGTGCCGCCGGGCAGGATCAGTGCGTCGAAGTCGCCGACGGACACCTCACCGACGACGGCGTCGACGGCGTAGGTGCCGGCCTCGTTCACGTCCGAGTTCATGGCCTGGATCTTGCCGGGGGACAGCGAGATCAGCCGCACCTCTGCGCCGGCGCCCTCCACGGCTTTCCGGGGTTCGAGGAGTTCGACCTCCTCGACGCCGTCGGTGGCCAGGATCGCGACCGTGCGGCCGCGCAGTGTCTGTGCCGATGTCATGAATACTTCCTTCCTCTCGTGGGCACACAGACGGGTACCCGGGTGACCGGAGGTCAATCGGGATGAGAATCAGAGTCGTCGGAGATCGGTGGTCGCGGGACCCTCGAGAAGTGTTCCGGCGGTCGGGAATCGGGACCTGTGTAGCGGGCAGTCCCCCGAATCCTCCGCATCGTTGCAGCGGAGCACGCCACCGAGATGCGGGCAGACGGCGCAGACGCGCTCGGTGTGACCGTTCGACGTGTACTCGCCGACGGACAGTAACCCCTCCCGCACGATGCGGGCCCGGCCCTTCCCGCGTTGTCGCCCCGCGAGTGCGTCGACCCAGTCCGCGGCCCATCTCCATCGCGACCTCACCGTTCGCCCGCACTGCCGCGGGAAGGTCGAAAAGCTGCGTCGGCGAATAGCTCTGGAAAGCCTCGGCCCACCGCATGCGGCCACCCAGAATGCGTCCGGCGAGGACGAGAGCGGCGGCGACGCCGTGGAGAGTTCCCGGTCGCGACGAATGCCGTCGCTGCCGGGAATCAGTGGGCCGACGTAGGGGAGCCCGCTCAGTGAGGAGTAGTCCTGCGCCGACCAGCGGTGGGTGGGTGTGGCGCCGGGAAAGTGACGGGCGGCCCAGGCCAGCAGGTCGTCGACCGCGGTCTGCGGTGAGGTGCTTCGGCCGCCGCGGGCGCGGTTACTGGGCCTCTAGGCTCCCCGCGACGACCATGCCTGCGCGATCTGAGGATACGCGTCGGCGATCTCGTCGATGCGGGTGTCGGTCGCGGTGTCGATTTCGGCCCGATGACGCTGCGCTGTCACCAGCGGCCCCTCCGATCCCTCGGATCCGGGACCGCCGGCCGGGGCGTCCGCCTCCCATTCGCGGATCACTTCGTCAAGGCGACGTGCGACGAATTCCTTCTTGGTCTCGGCCATCATCCAGTCCTTCCGTGAGAGTTAATAACGATGTCGACGCGACTCACCAAACTCATTGTCAAAGAAAATGATTGACGCTACCGGGCAGGGCGGGACCGTCTTCACGGGTGAACTCTATCTGTCCTGCTCGGCGCGTTCGCGTTGCTCGTGGACTTCGGCCTCACCGCGTGCCTTCTCGGCCGCCGCTTCCTTCTGCGCCGCCTCCCGTTGGGCTTGGGCCTTGTCTTGCTGCGCCTGCCCCTCTCGAGTCAGGTCGTCTTGGCCGGTGACGGCGCCTGCCGCCTCCTTGGCCTTGCCTTTCACGTCTTCGACCACGCCCTTGACGCCCTCGGCCGGTCCCGACTTGTCGTCAACCATTCGTTCATCCTCCTTGTCGGCAATGCGGATTCTCGCGTGCACCGTGGTACACGTATTTCCTTCGCCTACCCCTGGAGATGTCGCCTCAAACGACGGCCCGAACAGCGCGGTGGAGGACCGCAATTTAGGCGGACGTCCTCGCGGGTACGCCTACTGGTACGGATCGCCAGACTCATCGAAGGGAGCTCTCTCCCCATGCCGACCAGGACGATCGACGGACACCGAGGAATCAGTCGAAGACTCCCACGATGTCGAGCACCAGCAGGACCGCGATCGCCACGAAGACCACGACGATCACACCGATGACCACCATCGTGGCCACACCTGTCGGTGGAAACGACCAACTGGTGCGCGGTTCGTGCTCGGACAGCCCGGACGTTTGCGCGGAATCCGGAGGGGTCGAACCGGGGCGGACACCGCCGCCCGACTCGAGATCAGGGGTGTTCGCCGGATCAGGGTTCGGAGGCTGAACGGTCATGACAACTGCCCTCCGCGGAGTAAGACTGCCGCCGCGTCCGAGCGGGCGGCTATGACACGCGGGTACCCCGATCCGCGCCACCCACACAGCGGCACCCTTGTCGGCCCCGGCGGGGACGAATGCTCCACGGACGAATGCTCCACACACAGTTCTGCATCGGTGAAGATGTCGCGGAGATGATCGACCGAGCGCTCGGCCTGCTCGATCACCGCCCCCGCTGTCGTCGAACATGTGGTCGCCGACGACCACGATCCCTTGTTACGTTGGGTGTATGCAGCGACTCGAGTTCTACTTCGATCCGTCCTGCCCGTTCTGCTGGATCACGAGCCGGTGGCTGCTCCAGGTCGCGGCCGAGCGCGACCTCGAAGTTACGTGGCGCCCGTTCAGCCTCGCCGAGAAGAACGACGAAATCGCAAACGGCGGCTCCGACAAGACCTCTCACGGTGACCTGCATCGACCCGCGCACCGGGTCCACCGCGTGATCGCGGCCGCCGCAAAGCAAGGCGCCGCTGTTATCGACCTGTACTCCGCGTTCGGACGTCCTTACCACGTCGACGGCCGCGGGTACGACGACGCGCTCATCGCGCAGGTGCTGGCAGCTGAGGGGCTGCCCACCGGCCTTGCGCAGGCTGCCGACGAGACGTCCTGGGACGCGTACCTGCGAGATGAGACGCACTCGGCCGTCGCCGCCGTCGGTGAGAACTCCGGTGTTCCAATAATCGTATTCAAGCTCGAGAACGGCAAGAAGAAGGGCTTTTACGGCCCTGTGCTCAACAACATGCCGAATGGGGAAGACGGCCTTGCTCTTTGGGACGGGTTGCGCACTCTCGCACCCGTGTCCGCGTTCTTCGAACTCAAGCGCACGCGTCCGAACGGCCTGCCCGACACCTCGGGCACGGAAGGTATCTGAACCGCCACCCGTCGCCTGCCGGGAACGCCTACCGCTTGTGACGAGCGATCGTGCCGCAGGGTACCCGCCCGCGACGGTGCGGGAGGCCAACGGTGGGGTCCTCGACTTTTCGACCGTCATCGACGCGACCTCGTTGAGTGGCATCGTTGCATGTTGAGGCTCCCTGACCCGAAGGCCTGACGACACCTCACGCGAGGCCGTGAGGTGCCCGAAACGGCACACCGTCACATGCCTGCGGGTCGATCGCGACGATTATCGACAATGGGGGAGATGCCATGACCGGGATGCAGCAACCACGCCGCCGCTCGGGAAGATCCTGACCGCCGGCGAGATCGCCCGGTTCGTGGCCCGGGTCGCGTATCCCACCGGTCCGGTGGTGTTGGTGGATGAGGAACTGGCTCTGGTAGCCCCGGCGTGGGTCTGCGGTTAGGGGCGGGGTGTTGGGTCTGCCGGACCTGGCGGTGAAGGCGCGCACCCTTGTGCCGGAGACCGCCGGCGGCCGCGCCGCGGCCGACACCGCCCCGGATTCCGGGCGCGTAGCGAACCCCTGAGAGCTGGGCGGCCTCCGTGGCGATGGACACCGGCCGGGGTCGGCCGGTAGCTGTGGTCGAGGCCTCGGCCCGCGTTCACCGGGCATCGCGGCGTCGGATGCGGTGACCGCGGATGCGGGGAGCGGGGTGGTTGTCGAGGTCCCGTCGGGCCGCCTTCTCGACCGGCAGCGGCACGAACTCGCGGCTCGGCCGTTGGCGAAGCGTTTGTGGTTGATCTGCACGGTGTGTTCGATGTCGGCCGGACAGACGGATACGGGGCGATCAACCGCTCGATGACCCTGTTCGACCTGGAGGCTTTCGTCGTCGCCAGTCATGGTCGGCATCGTCTGCCTCGCAGGTCAGCGGCGTCAAGATGCCGTCGGGGGAGTTGCAGTCTGACCTGGCTGCCCTCCTGACCGGCGGCATCGCCGCACCCCGTGGCGACCGCTTCCGGACGTCTGTGCCGACAGCAGGTAGCGGACCGGTGTGCTAAGAATGGTCAGGTATCGACAGTGATGTGACTCACATTCATGGCCGTTCGGATGGTCGCCGGCACATCGGCACCGTTCTGGTCGATGCGCGAGAGCGAAGGACACACCACATGATCGACGACGCTGCAGAAGCATCCCTCGCCCCTGTGCCCGCCCCGACGCGCCTGATTCCCCGTCGGCGCCCTGATGGTCGCGAACTTCTGGCCACCGCGAAGGGCATCCTGATCGCCGCTCGCCGCTGCAGTGACGCCCAGGCCTTCGACGAACTCCTCGACGTATCCCGCCGTCATCACCTGACCGTCCTCGGTGCCGCCCGGAACCTGGTGGACCTCGCAGCCGGATCCCCGCCCCGTCGGCGCATCCCGGACGCCGTCCGGTTCGCCGAATGGGAGCAGCTACTGACCCAGCTCCCCGAACGCCGGCACGCGCACGCGAGCTGAACCGGCAGGCAGGCGCACGGTTATTTCGCCGATTCGGCATACCGGGGGTGCACCGACCGCCCCGGTGCCGGGACGGACGGGGGGCATCTCGCGGTCGTGTCGGTCCGAGTGGGAACGGCACGGAGGTACCTACCGGCAAGTAGGTAGTAGTTGTCGAAGATTTTGTCGGACAGGTGGATTGGCGCAGTTCTCCGTTGTGGTGTACAACTTCATGAGCCAGTGATTGTGAAGCAGTTCACATCATCGGTGACGGGGGAGCACAGCCATCACGCCGTGACTGTTCCTCTCGCCGGGGACCTTCGACGAAAGAGGATGCCTTGCCTACAGTCTCGACGCTCCGGACTGTCCCGATCGCCGCACGTCCGCCCCGCGGTGGTGGGTCGATGAGCACCGCGGAGATCAAGTCGAGGGTCGAGGCCATGTTCGCCGACCGCCGTCCGGCCGGTCCGTCGGGTGCACGCTGAAACGAGGGGGAGACATCCGTGAATGTGCTGTTGCTGATGATGTTGTTGCTGACCGCGTTCGCCGCGGTTGTGGCGATGCAGTCCGACGAGCGGTCGAACTTCCGCCGCTGACCTGCGGGCGGTCGGAGTCCATCGACACGGCTGGGAAGTCAGGCGGGGAAGGTATCTCGTCGTCACACGTCGTGCCTGGGGCTGGGTGTGCTCACCTGAGTAGGCCTCGGTTCGGCCACTGGTCGTCACGAATTCCGGCCGCGGCGCAGGTGGCGGTGGTCGCGGATGGGTGGTGCGGCGTGTCGGCCACCAATTGTGGCCGCGCACAAGGGCGAGCGGGCGCACCTGGAGTGACCTGTCGGTCGAGGTTGCCGGGTTCTCGGCGTCGGCCGCTCATCGGCACCGGCGTGTGAAACTCGTGATAGACAACGGTTCTGACTACTCGGCTGGACCGACTACGTGGACAGGTGGGGGTAGCAGGATCTCCCATGTCACGGGTACCTCGTGGTCTGGGTTCTGCTGGGACCAATAGCAGTGGGCGTGGTACGAGGTCATCAGGGCGGTGCCGTGGGTACGAAGCAGATCCATGTTTGCCCGGAAGCCGTCGTGTGTGGTCTCCACTTGCCAGATCGTCGCGGTGCCCGTTGGGTCGAATGCGGTGCGGAAGGCGTGGGCTTGTTCTAGTGTGTCCACGGCGAAGACGGATTGGAAGCGAGAGGGCGCGGTCGGGTAGTGCGCACGACGCACGTTTTCCCAGATCAGCTCGATGGAGTGGTCGGTGACCTGGAAGAGCACATCTGCGTTGACGAAGTTGTTTTCACCGTGGGCTGCAACGCCGTCGGGGAACAGCACGTCGAGGTGTCGTTGCAGATGTGGGGGGTGCACATCGTCGTACCGGGTGAGTCCGAGGGTTTGTCCCTAGTGCAGGGTTCCCCGTCGATCGACGGTGTAGAAACGCGGCATTTCACAAGCCTCTCGTGCAATCGATAGGGGGTCGTTTTCAGCATCCGGGTTGGCCCATCGACATGGACGAAAGGGCATGGGTGGGAGGGGTACGCGCACCCGGGCCGGCTCCATCTCGGCCGACCGGTGTGGCGAGCCGCTGGGAGTGCACGCCGAGATCGTAGCGGTCGACACGAACGAGCTGACCTCGGTGGCCGAGCGGCCTACGTCGACTCGCTGCTGCATCTTCACAGAACATCGCCCCACTGGTTGGAGAAGTCCCGGAGTGTGCGTTGCACGCGGGTGGCTCGCACCAGGCCACCGGACCGCGGCCATCGACGTTCACGCTTGCGGGGATGATCGCGGTAGCGCGGAGGGTCTGCTGTGAGCTGTTGTTCGGATCGGCGGATGGTGTTCGGGTCGTCGCTGCGTGTGCGTGGGGTGACCTGGGTAAACGGTGGTCGGACCCGTACACTGTGGGCACCGACCGCAGCGGTGGTTGGCCTGAGCGAGGAGGGAGCGAGAGATGACGGTCGTCAACATGAAGGTCACCCGTCAGAAGCTCCTGCAGACCGCCATCTTGGACAAGGTCGAGCGCGAGCATCTGTCCCTCGACACCGTCCGCGTTCGCCGCAGTCTTCAGAGTGTCCGTGAGCATGTGAGTCGCAGCCCGTATTTCACCGACTTCCTGGATCGGTGGGAACAGATCGTCGAGGACAACGACGTCGAGACGCTTCGTCGGGTCGTCGAGTCGGACGACGAGGCTGGGAACGAGATGCGTAACCTTTCCCCGTTGCACGTGCTGCTGACCGAGGATGAACGCATGAAGGTCCTCGATGATCTGCGTGAGCTCCTCCTGAGGTGAACCGCGGGGAGCTCGAGCAGGTCATCAGGGCGGCCTGCGCGAACCTCGACGAGGGCAGGTGGTTGTCTTCGGCTCCCAGTCGATTCTCGGGTCCTATGACGAGACGGAGTTGCCGGAGTACGCGACGTTGTCGCGTGAGGTCGATGTGTTTCCGCGGAGCGGTATCGACGCGCCGGCGTCGCCGGCGGTGGTGGAAAAGATCCTCATGCTCAACGGGCGGCTTGGTGAAGGCTCACCGTTTCATGAGGCTTTCGGTGTGTACGTCGAGGGGATCCACAAGGACGTGGTGGTACTGCCGAGGCAATGGGACAACCGGCTGGTCGCGGTGAAGGTCGAGGACGGGTCGGAATACGGGCGGACGGGGTTTTGTCTCGATCCCGTGGACCTGTGTGCGTCCAAGGCCATCGCTGGTCGCGAGAAGGACCGCGTGTTCGTGGCGGCTCTGGTGGAGGACGGGATCGTCACTGCCACTCAGATTCTCGGCCGTATCGACAATTGCGGGATCGAGTGGCCCGACGCCTACGACGCGGACAGGGACGTGGCACTTGGTCGCGCCCGGAGTTGGCTTGCGGGCCTTGAGGAATTCGGCGACGGTCGCGGCTGATCGGGACGACGCTGCGCCGTCCAAGCCTGGACGCAGACCGTGGGGCGACCG
Organism: Rhodococcus sp. T2V; assembly: GCF_029269925.1. Classification (NCBI taxonomy): domain Bacteria; kingdom Bacillati; phylum Actinomycetota; class Actinomycetes; order Mycobacteriales; family Nocardiaceae; genus Rhodococcus; species Rhodococcus sp. T2V. The sequence continues at coordinate 10,556 of NZ_JARJBD010000114.1, read as the reverse complement.
TGATCCGCGTGCACCACCTGCTGTCGGCGGGAGGTCCCGCCCGTGGCGGCGCGGGGGATCCTGGGTACTGAGGCGGAGGCGCTGAACGCCCTTCTGACGGGGATGGGCCTGGATCGGGGACGTGGGTTTCGTCGAACGGTCCCGCTGACCCAGCGGTGGCCTGCCTGGGGCCTGGAAACGGCCCGGGGGCGTGCTGGGGATCCGCCGGGCGACGGCGACGAAGTTGATCGTCCGTAAACGTCCGTGTGGACGAGGTGACACCGGCGGGGTCGGGGAAGGGTTTGCGGATTTCGCTGGGGGTGTGCGCGGGTCTGTTGGTGGGGTTCTTTTGCTCTGTGCCGGCGGTGATCGTGTGGCAGCACTTTGTCGGTGTTTCGCGTCCCGGGTGTATCCGCACGGCTCGTTCTCGTTCACCCAGCAGTGGGAGCATCGGTTCGGATCGGCGGCAGCCACCGGCGTACGAGGATCGCTGACAGCAGCACCGGAACGGCGAGGGTCGCGACGAGCGTGGTGACCGACAGCCACAGGGATCCGACGGCGAAGCCGGCGTAGATCAGCACCGCGGCGACCTCACCGAACAGTCCCGCGACCGAGGTGACGGTGGCGCGGGCGGGTCCGGTGATCGCGTCCTGCACGCGCGCTTCGGACATGATCATCGCGTTGCCGAGGATGCCGTAGCCGACGCCGATGGCGAGGAATCCGGCGACGCCGCCGAGCAGCGCTCCCCCGCCGAGCAGGATCGCGGCGACGGCGACCGCCCGGCCCATCGTCACGGCCCGCATCGACGCCGTGCGTCCGGCGAGGGCGGTGCCGACCACCTGTCCGCTCACCGTGATCGCGACGAGCAGCGGTACGGCGGCCGTCGATGTTCCGCCGTCGCGCGCCAGCAGCCCGAAGTACTCGTCGAACGCCAGGAACGCGATCAGCACTGCCGACAGCAGCACGCCGCGCCGGACGACCGTCTCGCGCGTCACCTCGCCGAGGCCCGCCCGCAGCATCCTGGCGTACCGGTCGGCGAGTCCGCCGTGGTCGTCCGCGACCTCGCGGGTCTCGTCCGCCTCCTTGACCTTCGGGGCCGCGGGCAGCAGCACGGCGAAGCAGCCGTGGATCACGGTCGCGCCGACGCTGACCCACCCCACCAGCGGATATCCGCCGAGAACGTACAGCGGTGCCGCGCTCAGTGTCGCGAGAAGATTGCACACCATGGCGCCGGAGTTCGCGTAGCCGAGCAATCTCGCGAAGTCGGCGGCAGCGCCCCGCGCCACGAGTGCGTCGTACAGCAGCGCCTCGAACGTGCCCGACGAGATGGCGCCGCTGATGCCCCACAACGCGAATCCGGCCGCGAACCCCGCGTACGACGGCACCAGGATCCACACCGTGAATCCGGCCGTGTACAGCACGGACGCGAATATCAGGAGGCCACGTCGGGACACGGTGTCGGCCCAGGCACCGGACGGCACCTCGGCGAAAAAGGACACCACCGACCAGATGACGAACAGCGACGACATCTGACCGACACTCAGTCCGTGGTCGGCGAACAACAGGTCGTAGAGACCGTAGAGCGGAATGAGATCGCGCGTGGACATGTAGCCGACCACGCGGACGGCGAGAGAACGCTGCGAACTGGGTCAAGGCTGGGCGGCGGGATATCTCACGCGCCCAAGTCTCGCACTCCGCGCAGGAGGTTGCCACCCCGACCGGACAGCGCAGCGCGACGACATCGACCGATCCTCATTCGTCCTCCCCCAGGTGTTCAGTTAGTCCCGGTACGACGTGCCCGGTGCGTCAATCCCAGGACGCTCACCCCCAGCGTTTACAAGAACCCCGTTGCGGATAATCGATCGGTGGAGGTGCATGCGCCATGTCCACCGAACAGTCGGTGCGCGATACCGGCGGCACAGGCCAGGCCACCATGCCTATCCGCATACGGAAGCTCCAAGACCTGGTCGCGGCGATGTGTTCCATCGACACCAGCGACGAGCCACTCGACCTCGACGCGATAGCACGGATCCGGCAATGCCAGTTCGACGACTGGGTCGTCCCGGCCGCCCACTCCGGCCTCCTTGCCGCACACGAGATCGAAGCACTCGTGCAGTGCTGGTACGCCTGCCCCCGGTCGCTGTTCGACGCCCTCCTCGCCGACTCCGACGAACTCACCCGGAGGCGCTGCCAAGCGATCTGGAACTCGATTGACCCCATCGTCGCGGTGTCTGCGGGGATGTGTCAGGCGTAGTCGAGTGCGTGTTGTGTGTGGCACACATCGTCACGCGAAGATAGGGCAGACCTCCGGCCTCCTCCGGATGCGTGAGCCACGCCGTTATCGCCGTCAGTCGGTTGAATCAGGGCCCAGCGAACGAACGACCTGCAAGGGGGAGATCGGGAAGCTCGACTCCCGTCGACAGCGCATCTGTGTGCGCTCCGATGTGCGTGCGTGCTCGCATGCTGTGGCAAGTGGCGTCCGAGGCGGAGTTGGTCTTACTACGGGCAGTGGGTGCAGCGGTGGGCAGTGGGAGTTCCTCGGCTCGAATGCGCCTCACAGGGCGAGTTTTCGGTTCTACCTCGACGGCCCGCGCTGGGGAATGGCCGATTCCGTCGCTCGGATGCACGGCTACCAACCGGGCGAAATCACCCCCCACCACCGAACTTGCGCTCTCTCACAAGCATTCAGAGGACCAAGCGCAGGTCACTGCACTCTTCGTCAAGAGCATCCACGCCGGCGAGCCGTTCAGCGGCAAACACCACCGACACGTGGGAGACCGACCTCCGCGAATTCACCGCGGCGCTCACCGGGGCCGTCGCCGAACTCGAAAGTCGCGGTCAGTGATCGCGCAGGCCAAAAGTGCACTCATGCTCGTCAACGGGCATCTCCTCCGAGCGTTCGGCGTCCTCACGTGCGGATGCCGAACGATGGCTGCGCTGGGTGTCGTCTTGTCAGGTCGAAGGGGTCGTCGGGGGCAGATTCCACTCGTGGGCGTGGACGAGAGGAACCGATCCGGTCTCCCGCAGACGTGCGAGAGCGGTGATCATGTCGTCGTTGCGAAGGACGTGGTCGTTGCTGATTCCGGCCCGCTCCAGCATCGGTACGGCGACCTGCCAGGTGTCGAGGTACAGCCGCCACAGCCGGTCGAGGGCGAAGCAGGCGAGGTGCTCGCGAAACGCGGGCTTGTCGGTGACCAGCTTCCCGGTCGGTTCTATCCAGCCGCGGCGCATGATCTCGCCGGCGGAGAAGCGCAGGGCCCGGATCGATGCCGCGGACAGGTAGTCGTACAGCTCGCGTTGCCCGGCACGGTCTGCGACCCACACCCCGGTCGGTAGGAGACCGCCGGGCCACCCGTACTGCTTCTTCAGCACCCTCAGCACGGCCTTGGTTTCATCGCTCTTGGCTACCGCCCAGTCGAGGAAGTATTTGGGGTACCACAGCCGTGCCATTTCCTTGTCCCCGATGTAGTTGCGTTGAGCGAGCAGCGCTCGCAGGGTGTCGAAGTTGCCGATCCACACGAACAATTCCTGGGACCGGTCCAGGTCGAGAGACGCGAAGAACCGCAGATACATCACGTCGTCGACGGCGGCGCGCACAAACGCCACGGCCAGATGACCCAAGTCGTGGCGGCTGAGCAGGAGGGCTGCTCGCAGGCTTTCCTGCTGGCGGCGAAGGGAAATGTTGACGGCCAGCAACCGGTAGTCCTGCTCGACGTCGGCCCACTTCAGGTCGCCGACGGTCAGCATGTGTTCGGCACAGTCCGCGAAGTGTTCCACCGCCTCGATCCGCACAGGAAGGGGCGTCCACCGATGAATCCGTCCTTCGTCGTCATCGTCGGCCATCGGGCTCATCCTGTCCGACGGTCCGGTGCCCGCTCGACGAACCCCGGGCGCGGGGCCGATCGGCTCAGGCGGGGCGCACATTCTGGGCCTGCAGCCCCTTCTGTCCCCGGGTAATTTCGAACTCGACCCGCTGATTCTCCTTCAGCGACTTGTACCCGCTGCACTGGATCTCGGAGAACTGGACGAACAGGTCCGCACTGCCGTCGTCCGGGCTGATGAATCCGAAGCCCTTCTCGCCGTTGAACCACTTCACCGTGCCCTGCGCCATGGTCGCTCACTCCCTGTCCCGGCGAGCCGGCACCGTCCACCGAGAACCGACCGCGAACGTCCTGACCCCGGAGTTACCTCCGGACGGGCGGAACGCGACGGCGCGCGGTGTCCTCGATCTGCACGATGTCAGAAACAACACCCTGTGGGTAGGGGCAAAGGTCCTGTACCCCTCGCTCCGGCACGCACCGGGGGGCGAGATCGGGCCAGTTGCAGGGCGAGTCGGTGCGGTACCGACCCGAACGGTTGGTTCGCGTGTCCGACGGCTGGGCGGCCTCGGGGCCGGTGCCCTGGTGGCTGCTCTGCATACGGTGAAGGATGGGTATATGGCCAGCTCACAGCCGATGCTCACGAAGGAGAAGGAGATGGTTTGCGATGGTGGCCCATCCCCCGCCCGTGTCGGCAGCGGCGGCCGCTGCGGCCGCGTTGCGTGACATCGAGGTGTTGATCGGAAAGCAGTCGGAGGGCGTGACGGCGGTGCTGCCGACCGAGGAGGGCTGGGCGGTGGAAGTGGAGGTGCTCGACGACCGGCACATTCCGCCGTCGGCGGACATGCTCGCACTGTACGAGATAGTGCTGGATCTGGACGGAGAAATGCTGTCGTACCACAGGACTCGCCGATACCGGCGCGGCTCCGCCATCGTGATGGCAGACGACGAGATCCCCGCCGACGGAGATGGACAGGCCCCGTCCATGGACGGAAGCGACGGGAACGGGTGACAGACAGTACCCGGGCTGTTGGATCTGATTCAGGACCCGGCGTGGACCGACAGCGTCACTGTCGCGGTCGACGCGACGTTGCTCGGCCGGTTCTACGAACGTTTCGGTGACCACACCGTGGTGGTCGGCCGCCGGGTGATCTTCTTGGTGACCGGAGAACAACTGGCGCAGTAGTCCTTCTCGGCACTCGTCCCGATCGGGTCCCTCGAAATCCCGGTGGAAAATGAGGGTCGTTCACCACCAAGGCCTCCGGCACCCGCATCGCGGCCACGCAATCCGGTGTCAGAGGGATCCGTCGACGACAAGGGCCGTTGTGCTGCTACTCCGCCGGCGAAGCAGCAGTTGTAGGGCTCGATGCCGGACAGGATCCCACGGTCGATGACCGGCCTACTGTTGAATCATGCCCAGTTATTGCACGGCGCTTCAGGTGACGGCGCACGATGACCCGTCCTACGGGGGCAGATACGTCCCCGCAGTGGTGACGACGGGTCACGTGCACGCCGTGCACTGGCCCGATCCTCAGGGTCGGTCGTGGAACGAGCTGGAAACTGTGTGCGGGCGGTCGACGCGAGGGATGGAGCAGCAGGCGCACGTCGACCCGACGCAGTGGCCGTTGCCGAAGTGGTCGCGAAAGGCTTGTCTGGTGTGTGCGGCCAGAACGTAGAGCACCCTGGGCGTTTGCTGTCCGCGGTATGGCAGCCATCCCTCTGGCCCTGAGCAGTGACCAGGCGAGACGCCCGAAGCTCGATGCCGAGCCGCAATCACCTCAATCTGCAGATCCTCAGACCGGTTTCGTAACGCATTTCCCAGGCCGGGGCCGTCCCGCTACTGCGGTCGGCGGACTGATTGGTGGGCGGTGAGCAGCAGGTGATCGAACCTGGTGCGCAGTCCGGTGCCGGGGGCGAGTTCGCCGAATGCGGCGACGATTCGTTCGGCGATGATGCGGAGCCGGGTGTTCGTTTCCTGCGAGCGCCAGGTGAGGATGTCGAACGCGCGGTCGGCAGTGATGCCGTAGACCAGCATCAGGACGCCTTTTGCCTGCTCGATCGCCGCCCGCGATTGTTCGAGGGCGACGACGGTTTCGTCGACGGAGTCGTTCACGTCGTTGCGGTGGGAGTCGGTGATGTCGATGTAGAAGCCGGTCGTGCCGATCACGGCACCGGTGTCGTCGCGGAGGCGGTCGCCGACGACCACGACCTGGTGGATTGTGCCGGTGGTGTCGATGATGCGGTGTTTGCTGCTGGACGGTTCGGCGTCGGTGATCAGCCGGTCCAGGTGCGGGTGGTCCTCGGGGTGTTTGTGGGAGAGCAGCGGTTCGGTGGTCGGGGTGACCTCGCCTGGCTGGTAGCCGCGCATGTGGGCGACGGTGTCGGACCATTCCCACCGTTGTCCGTCCAGGTAGAAGCGGAAGCTGCCCACTCGTTGCGGCTCACCACCACCGAAAACCTGCTCCGAATCCACGCCCAATTTTGTCCCGAACGGCCTCTCGGAGAAGGCCGAACGGTGTCAGTCGTCGGTCGGGCGGCGACCTCGTCGGATGTGTGAGGCTCGCAGGGGGTGGGCAGGGGATCGTCCGTACTCATGACTTCGAGTGTGCCCCGGTCAGCGAGAGCCAAGCTCCGTCCGTGCTCGTGGGAGCCGTCTCGGAGCTTGATGCGGTCCACCGACCGGACTCGCTCATACGCAGGACGTGTCGATGTCGTGGAGGGGCGTTACGCACTGCCTGCCCCGAGGCGGCCGGGGCTCGCCGGGGCGGCTTGGCCCGCACCGCACCGCATTCCGGGCACGACCCGACGAACAGCGCCATGGCCATCGCGGGTGGGATGTGGGATGCCCTGTTCGTAAGGCTAGTCGTGACCGGTCCTCGACGTTTCGGGCCCGTGGGGCGGGGCACTCGACAACTACCTGGTGACAGTCGGATTTTCCGGGAAACACCCCCCACGGGTTGTCCGGGGGACCACAATGCGGAGGCGCGGATGAGTATGCGGGTGTGTGACACCGTCGATCACGACGAGATCCGCCGGTGGATCCAGCTGCATCGCGGTGCCCCTGCCCGGGTGCCGGACACCGGGTCGGTGTGCTCGGCGGAGGTTCTGCTCGTCGACTTCCTCGGGGCTCGGTCGGGTCATTATTTCGAGCACATTTCGTGGGAGGAATGGTTCGCCTGGTTCGATGATCACCGACTGTGTTTCCGCTGCCCCGATGATCCGGAGAGCCTCTCGTTTCACCTGTTTCCGCGCGGAGTAACCCCGTCCACCGGGACCGTTCATGCGGTCAACCCGAGCCCCTGACTGTCCATTGCCATTGCCATTCGAGCTGGGGCACGAACGAACTGACCAGTGCGCCTCACGGTGTGGCGGCGCGACCTCTTCCCCGTCTGCCACACTCTCCGAGGCAAGTTCGACTCTCGGTGAGAGGCTACCCGCGAAACGAGCAGGAAGAAGGCGCCCTGCCTCGAGTTGAGGACAGAAAGCTGCCGTCCCAGATCGCAGACCTCGGATGGAGGTAGCCGCACCGTGAGCGGATCCGTCACTGGGACAACTGTGGGCTGCTCGAGCGCGACGATAAGTCAATGACCGAGCTGAAGCTCCGCGAGGCGACACCGGACGACGCCCAGATGTGTGGGCGCATCATGTTCGACGCCTTCGAGGCGCTCGCCATCACTTCCGATCGAAGTGGGCACACCCGAATTCGTCGACTTCCAGATCACGGTCATGCTGGCCATCGACGGCATCTGCGGCCTGGTGGCCGAGCGTGACGGCCGAATCGTCGGCAGCGCCTTGCAGGACGAGCGCGGCAAGATCGTCGGCGTCGGGCCGGTGGCCGTTGACCCGGTGGCTGCGGGCGCGGGGGCGGGCCGTGCGCTGATGCAGGCGTTGCTTCGGCGGTCGGAGGAGCGCGACGTCGCCGGTGTGCGGCTGGTACAAATGGCGTACAACTGCCGGTCCTTCTCCCTGTACGCCAAGCTCGGCTTCGCCGTGCGTGAGCTGTTGTCCGTCTTCCAGGGAACGCCACGCGAGTCCACGATTACCGGCGCGGTCGTGCGTCCGGCGACACCGGACGACATCGCCGCGTGCGTCCAGATCTGCCGGCAGGTGCACGGCCACGACCGCCACGGCGAGCTGCAGCACTGGGTCGATGTCGGAACCGCCCGCGTGGTCGAGCGTGGCGGCCGGATCACCGGCTACGCGACGGGTTTCGGCTACACCTGGCACGCGGTGGGCAAGACCGACGACGACGTCATCGCACTGCTGGCCGGCGCCGACGAATTCACCGGCCTCGGGTTCCTCGTACCCTCCCGCAATACCCGCCTCATGGCCTGGTGCTTCGACGCCGGGCTGAAGCTTGTCCAGCAGTCGACGCTGATGACCATCGGGCTCTACAACGAGCCCCGGGACGCGTGGCTGCCGTCAATCGGCTACTAGTCGTCCTCACGCGAGGATTGACTTGCGTCAGCGCGGGAGGGAGTCCGGTCATGCGGTGAGGCGACCGACACGGCCGCGGGACGTCTAGGGAACCTGCGGGGGCTTGGCGGATGGCCCCGCCGGCGGGTAGGTATTGTTGCACGGTCGACGGGTGTGGGCGGGAACAATGACGGTGTGGGCCGAATCGCGTGCATCCCGGTGGCCACGCCCGGACTGTTCCGTAATTCGGCGCCCGAGCCGGCTGTCGCGCGATCAGGTGCGGCGTCTGCCTTGCTCACTTCGGCCGCAGCGGGCGATGCTGTCCGTGCCAGCACCAGAGCAACCGGGCCAGCTGGGCCGGCACCGCAGGTCACTGAGGTCGAAAAATATAGATCTCTTGGCGTGGTGTCCAGGTACGCCTACCGGCGTCAACGACCGCTACAACCCGGTTGTTTCCGTCGCGCCACGTGTCCTTGATCAAGGCGCCGTGCGTGATGGGGGACGTTCGGCTCCCCACCACAAGATCGCCTTGGCGGACGTTGCGCGCCTGAACCTTCACTGGCTTGTCCTGCATGCTGCGGACCCTACCCTCTTGACCGTCGGGCTCACCGGCCGTGAGGGAAGTCTGCTAGAGCAATGAACGGGGAGATGGAGGTGTCCGGTGGAGTTACTGATTGTCTCGACCCTGAAGCTCGCATTCGAACGGTTCGTGCGGTGCAACAGCGGCCGGAGCCGTCGCGTCGCCGGACCCCCGTCCACAGCGTCGAGAAGTGGACGGTGATCGCGACGGTCGGAGCACGTGCCGTATGGCAGGGCGACACTCTGCACCCTGGGAGCGGGTGCGGCGGGATCGCTCGTCTCGTCGTCCCCCCGCCTGCTCTTGCAATCGGCGGCCACGGCCGTACCGTGGTCGGTGACGGCGTCACCGGGGCCCGCACCCGGCGACGAGACCCGACTAGGAAGGGCCCGGTTTTCATGACCGACACCTCCGCCGATCCGGCCGCGTTCACCCCGGCCAGCACCGAATGGATCAAATCGCACCTCGACCGTATGGACCACCGGACCCCGGGCGACCGGGACCGGAGCGCCGACGTCGAACCGGTCGTACCCACCGTGGCGGTCCGCCGCCCCTGGTGACCGGCTGCGGGGGCCGACGATCATCTGGTCCCGACAGCCGGGTCCGTGGTCGACGCGGAGGAATCTTTGCGAGGCATCGACCCCCGTGCGAACACGGCATCGCGCCGATCTCATAGTGGCATCCGGTCGACGGCCGTGGGTGTCGACGGCCGTAGGTCCGGGACCGTGGCCGGGATCATCGGCAGGTGCGGACTCGATGCCCTGCATACCTCGTGGTTGCACGACCCATGTCGATGCCGTCGTTACCGATGGCGGTCGGGAGTCGGCGACCTCGGGCGGGCGGCGAGCTCGGTGGCCGACGGCGCCGAACGTCTGGGTCCGGGCCCGCCGGCCGCACACCCGAAATGTGTTGTGGCCGGCCGACGGACCGACACCCGTCGGTCCAGGCGCATCCTGGTTTCGTCCGGGCGGTGCCGCGCCTCGGTGTGCGGCAGACACGACGGTACTCGCGGGGACTGCCGTGCCGCAGGAAGACGCTTCACTTTTCGGCGGGGTTCACCGCCGGTCGACGGCCACCGCCCATCTCACGTGCGGGGCGTGACCAGCGATCGCGCCCGGACGAGGATTGCTGTCGGTGGGTTCATCGCCGATGTCATCGCTCGTTCTGGTCTTCGTCGTCGGCGCCTTCGGCCTGGTTGGGCTGATGGGTCGTCGAGGTGAGGTTCTCCGGGTCGGCGTCGGGATCGGTCGCCGGATCGTAGGGCTTTTCCGATTCGCTGGGCTCGGTGTTTCGGTCGTTCATGATGATCGGGTAACCCAGGAACGGGGGTCGAAACCGGACTACGCCGGATCTGCAGTGCGCGAGCCGGTCGGTTCGCTGCACATCTTGTGAAGATGCGGTGTCAGCGTGCAATTGTCCACACCGTGCCGGAAAAATCACGCCATTCGCGCGGCCACCAGTTACCACCGGAAGGAGGATACGAACATGAGCACACCGGAGGACAACGAGGCGGCCGAATACCGGAAGGATTTGTCGGAGGTGGTCGACGATATCGAGGAGCGAGTCGCCGAGAAACACCGACCTGAGTCAGCGCCCGACACCGCGGCCGAGCGGACGGACACCATCCCGGACGACGCCGGCGACGAAGCACCCGATTGACCCGGGCCGCGTGCGCCGGCGCGGGCCCGCGGTGATCGCGGTGGCGCCGGCGCTAGGTAGCTAAAGATGGCGTAGCCGGATTATTGAGTCAAGTTTGTGGTGTTCGG
>NZ_JARJBD010000113.1:0-27578 GCF_029269925.1 Rhodococcus sp. T2V | reverse complement strand
TCCTCGAGGGCAGCAACGAGATCATGCGCGTCGTCATCGCCCGCAGCGTCGTCGGCGGCGCGGGTAAGGGAAAGCAGGGAGCAGCATAAATGAGCGAACCAATCACCGACCCCGAAGTCCTCATCGACCAGCGGGACGGGGTGGGCCGGATCGTGTTGAACCGGCCGAAGGCGATCAACGCCCTCAACCACACCATGGTGACGCGGATCGCCGCGGCGCTGGCGGAGTGGGCCGGGGACGACGAGGTGAAGGCCGTGCTGATCACCGGCGCCGGGGACCGCGGGTTGTGCGCGGGCGGGGACATCGTGTCGATCTACCACGACGCCAGGGAGGGGGGCACGGGGTCGCGGGAGTTCTGGCGTGACGAGTACATCCTCAACGCGACGATCGCGAACTACCCGAAGCCGTATGTGGCGATCATGGACGGCATCGTGATGGGCGGCGGGGTCGGGGTGTCGGCGCACGGCAGTGTGCGGATCGTGACCGAGCGGTCGATGATCGGGATGCCCGAGACCGGGATCGGGTTCGTCCCCGATGTCGGGGGCACGTTCCTGCTGGCGCGTGCCCCGGGGGAGTTGGGTACCCACATCGCCTTGACCACGGCCCGCCTGGGTGCGGGGGATGCGATCGCGTGCGGGTTCGCCGACCATTTCATCCCGTCCGCGAGGATCGGAGCGTTCGTCGAGAAGCTGTCGAGCGTGTCGGTGGAGGCGGCAGTGGCCGCGTTCACCGAACCGGCCCCGGAATCGGACCTGCTGGCCCAGCAGGGCTGGATCGACGCCGCGTATTCCGCGGACAGCGTCGCCGAGATCATCTCGCGGCTGCAGGGCAGTGGGGTGCCGGAAGCTCAGAAGGCGGCCGGGCAGGTGCTGGCGAAGTCGCCGACCGCGTGCGCGGTCACCCTCGCCTCGCTGCGCCGGGCGCGGGTCGCGGGCAGCCTGGAGGAAGTCCTCAACGAGGAGTTCCGGGTGTCGGTGGCGTGCCTGGGCTCGGCCGATCTGGTCGAGGGGATCCGGGCGCAGGTCGTCGACAAGGACCGCAACCCGCGCTGGTCACCCGCCACCCTCGACGACGTGACCGACGCCGCCGTCGCACAGTTCTTCACCCCGCTCGGCGACCTCGAACTCGGCCTCACGGCCCCTACGACAACCGGAGAGCAGCAGTGACCGACTACGACACCATCCTCCTCGACCGCAAGGGCCGGGTCGGGATCATCACCCTCAACCGCCCGAAAGCGCTGAACGCGTTGAACTCCCAGCTACTGCGCGAACTCGTCACGGCAATCGAGGAACTCGATGGCGACAGCGGCATCGGGGCCATCCTCATCACCGGCTCCGACCGGGCGTTCGCCGCCGGCGCCGACATCAAGGAGATGCAAACCAAGTCGTACATGGACGTCTACCTCGACGACTTCTTCTCGATCGGCGACCGCATCGCCGCCGCCCGCAAACCCATCGTTGCCGCCGTGGCGGGATACGCCCTCGGCGGCGGGTGCGAACTGGCGATGATGTGCGACATCCTGCTCGCCGCCGACACCGCCAAGTTCGGTCAGCCCGAGATCAAACTCGGCGTCATCCCCGGCATCGGCGGCTCACAGCGCCTGACCCGCGCCGTCGGCAAGGCCAAGGCAATGGAACTCTGCCTGACGGGCCGGAACATGGACGCAGAGGAAGCCGAACGCGCCGGACTCGTTGCCCGCATCGTCCCGGCCGCCGACCTCTTCGCCGAAGCGCTGGACACGGCCACCACCGTCGCCGAGATGTCGCTGCCCGTCGCGATGATGGCGAAGGAAGCGGTCAACCGCTCCTTCGAAACCACCCTCACCGAGGGAATTCGCTTCGAACGACGCGTCTTCCACTCGACATTCGCCACCGAGGACCAGAAGGAAGGCATGGCCGCGTTCGTGGAGAAGCGGTCGCCGGAGTTCACCCACCGGTAGTCCCCCACCCGACCCGAACGCCCCGCACCGAGCATCCGCTGCGGGGTGTTCGGTGTGTGCCGTCCTCGTCTTTCGTGAGCGGACAAATCGCTATGCCGGAACGACCACCGAATCATCCTCCACCGGCTGATCTTTCGACCGCCGGTCGAGTGCGGTGGCGACGAGGAGAACGGCGAGCGCGGCCACGGTCAGTGCGGCACCCATCCAGATCGGGGACGTGAAGCCGAGTCCCGCGGCGATGGTGATACCACCGAGCCAGGCCCCGAGTGCGTTGCCCACGTTGAAGGCGGCGATGTTGGCGCCGGACGCCATGGTCGGCGCCTGCGCCGCGTAGTTCATGATGCGCATCTGCAGCCCGGGGACGGTCGCGAATCCGAAGGCGCCCATGAAGAACAGGGCGACGATCGTCATCGTCTTGCTGCCTGCGGTGAGGGCGAACACGACGAGGACGACGGTGAGCACGGCGAGGACCGTGGTCAGGGTTCGAGTGAGGGCCTTGTCGGCGGCGCGGCCGCCGAGGACGTTGCCGACGAACAGGCCGCCGCCGAAGAGCACGAGGAGCCACGGGACGCTGGTCGACGCGAATCCGCCGACCTCGGTGAGGGTGAACGCGATGTAGGTGAACGCACCGAACATGCCGCCGAATCCGAGAATGGTGACGGCGATCGAGAACCACACCTGCGGATTTCGGAAGGCCCGCAGTTCGCTGCGCAGACCGGCAGGTTCCGGTGCGTCCGCCGGACGCGACACGGACGGCACCAGCGCGGTGATGCCGATCAAGGCCACGACTCCGATGACGGTGATGGCCCAGAACGTGGAGCGCCAGCCGAACTGCTGGCCGAGGAACGTGCCGAACGGGACGCCGAGCACGTTGGCGATGGTCAGTCCGGCGAACATCGTCGCGATCGCGCCTGCCCGCTTGCTCGCGGGCACGAGGTCCGCGGCGAGGACCGACCCGATACCGAAGAATGCGCCGTGGCACAGGGCCGCGAGGACGCGTCCGCCCATCATGACCTCGTAGGTCGGGGCGAGCGCCGACAAGAGGTTGCCGCCGATGAACAGCACCATCAGCGCCTGGAGGACTGTTTTGCGGTCGAAGCGGGTGACCGCCGCGGTGATGACGATGGCTCCGACGGCGACGGAGAGGGCGTAGCCGGAGATGAGGTAGCCGGCCACGGACTCGCTCACCTGAAAGTCGGCCGACACCTCCGGCAGCAGTCCCATGATGACGAATTCAGTGAGACCGATCCCGAAGCCGCCCATTGCGAGGGCGAGCAGACCCAGTGGCATCGCAGCCACTCCTTTCGTACAGACTCGTGAGATAAGAGCACTAGCTCGAATACCGCGTCTGCATTAGTTGCAGGCGCGTCATAAATAGTTGCACACGCCTGCTACGTGCGCAAGCTGGTATTCTGACCTGGCACTCGTATCCACAGGAGGTGGCCATGGCAGTCGCTGACGACGCCGTCGAGATCCGGTCGCAGGGTTGGCGCACGCTCGCGGCCCTGCACGGTCTGCTCGAGGCGGAACTCGAACGTGCCCTGCAGCGGGGTCACGACCTCTCGGTGGTCGAGTACACGGTGCTCGACGCACTGAGCCGCCAGGACGGCTGGCACATGCGGATGGCGCAACTCGCCCGCGCGGCCGCGCTGAGCAGCAGCGCCACCACCAGGCTGGTGAACCGACTGGAGAACCGCGGCCTGCTCACCCGCATCCTGTGCGACGACGACCGTCGCGGCATCTACACCGAACTCACACCCGCGGGCCGGGCGGCACTGGACGAGGCGCGTCCCACCCACGACGCCACCCTGGAGTCGGCGCTCGACCGGGCGGCCGAGGTTCCCGAACTCGCCCACCTCGCCCGCATCCTGCACGAGCTCCCCACATAGGTGAGTGGCAAAGCGTGCGGGAGCACACTTTGCCACTCACGTCAGGACAGCGGCGTGAAGTCGCGCGACGCGATGTACTCCGGCCGCGGCCGCGGTGCGGCGAACGGCTCGACGAGCGTGTTCTCGACACTGTTGAACACCAGGAACAGATTCGACCGCGGGTACGGCGTGATGTTGTTGCCCGACCCGTGCATGACGTTGGAGTCGAACCACAGCGCGGTGCCCGCCGCACCGGTGAACTGGTCGATCCCGAACTCCGCGGCCATCCGGGTCACGTCCTCCCGGCGCGGAACCCCGACCTCCTGCTCGACGAGCGACGACGTGTAGTTGTTTTCTGGGGTGGCGCCGACGCACTGGACGAACCGCGTGTGCGAACCGGGCATCACCATCAGCGACCCGTTGAACGGGTAGTTCTCGGTGAGGGTGATCGAGCAACTGACGGCCCGCGGCACCGGGAGCCCGTCCTCGGCGTGCCAGGTCTCGAAGTCCGAGTGCCAGTAGAAGCCGGTGCCCTTGAAACCGGGCATGGAGTTGATCCGGCTCTGGTGGATGTAGACGTCGGAGCCGAGGAGTTGCCGTGCGCAGTCGAGAATCCGGCCGTCGCGGATCAGCGCGGCGACCACGTCGCTGCGCCGGTGGACGTCGAAGACGGACCGGACCTCGTCGGTGCCCCGTTCGGTGATGACGCGACCGCTGTCGCGCATCGACGGATCCCGGGACAGCCGGTCGAGTTCCTCCCGGCACGACGTCACGTCGGCGGCGTTCAGGACGTGGTCGACGACGGTGAAGCCGCGTGCCTCGTGTCCGGCGAGGGCCGCCGCGTCGAAGGGTCCGTCCGCAGGTGTACCCCAGACGGCGGGTTCGTTCCGCTGGAGCATCGACGGCTCGGAGGTGATCCGAGTGGGGTAGCGATCGTTGCGGTTGGTGAATCCCTGAACCTCAGCCACCTGAGTCATTGTCCCTCCTCGGCACGTACCTCTACTTCACTGTCGCTACGGCGACAGCGTCTTCTGATCGGCGCGGAGCCGCTGGACGGCATCGTCCAAGTGTTCGGCTAGCAGTTTCTGCACCTCGCCGGCCGTGCCCGACCGGATCGCCTCGCGCAGGGTCGCGTGTTCCTGCGCCTGCTCGCGGATGTCGTCGTACGTGGTCTGCAATGCACCCAGGCACATCCGGGTCTCGATCAGCAGCGTCCGCGCCGCGCGGATGAGCCGCGGGCTCTGCGCGCTCTCCACCAGGATCTGGTGGAACTGCTGATCGGCGTCCGACACGGCGGCGGCGTCGCCGCGCTCGGCCGCGGCCTGCATCACGAGCACGGTGGGTTCGAGCGCCAGGTACGTGGCTTCCCGGCGACCGTCGGCGAGAATCATCTCGAGGGCCCCGCGCTCGATGACCGACCGGCTGCGGTACACGTCGACGACGTCGTCGAGGGTCAGTTCCGTCACGAAGATCCCGCGGTGACGGATGCTGTGCAGTATGCCCTCGGACACGAGCCTCTGCATGGCTTCGCGCAGGGGTCCGCGCGAGACCTGGAAATGCGCGGCCAGTTCAGCCTCGCCCAGCTGTGCACCCGGTTCGAGCGCACCCTTCATGATGGCGACCCGCAGGCGGTCCGCGATGAATTCGGCAGTCGATTGACGACTGACGGGTTCCAGGTCAGTCAGAGCCATGACTGTGGCCTTTCTCGAACAAGGTTCCTAACGACGGGTGCACCGCCGTGTGGCCTGCAAGACGCAGGCCTTCCCAGATGGTCACCTGGTTTGCCGTGAGGACCGGCTTGCCGAGGCGCTGCTCGAGAGTACTCAGCGCACCCAGCGTCCTCATGGCCGTGTCGGGGATGAGCAGGGCTTCGGCGTCCGGGTGGTCGTTCTCCACCGCGAGTGCCACCACGGATTCGGGGCTGAGCTGACCGACCTCGGCGGCGGTGTCGATCCCCGCACTCGACATCGACAGCACCTCGATGCCGGCGGCGGCGAGGAATTCGACGAACAGCTTCGCGACGTCCTCCGGGTAACTGGCGGCCACCGCGACCCGGGTGATGCCCAGGGCGTGCAGGGCGTTGACAAACGCGAAACTGGTGCTGGACGTGGGCACACCGGTGGCGGCGGCGAGCGTCTCGGCCTGCTGCTTCGCGCCGTCGGGGCCGTAGACGAAGCTGCCGGACGTGCACGCCCACACGACGGCGTCCGGCTTCTCGTCGGCGAGCAGCGCGGCCCCGCCGGCGAGCTTCTCGGGGCTGCCGAGGTCGAGCAGTTCGGGCACGGCGTGCAGGTCGGTGCCGTAGATGTGCACGACCGGCAGATCCACTCCGAGTATCTCCGCGGCGAAGGGGTAGTCGTCTTCGGCGGCGTGGTCGGGGTAGATGAATCCCACAGTGGGGGTCGGCGTGCTCGTCATGCGTTCTCCTCGTTCCGTGTAGTGAGGGTGTGTCAGAAGACGTTGCGGAGCCACTTGCCGGGCCCCGTCATGGGGAGTTTCATCCGGCCCAGACAGGCCCAGATCGTGAGCTGGTTGGCGGTGAGGACCGGTTTGCCGAGTTCCTGCTCGAGCGGGGCGATGACGTCGTAGGTCGGCAGGTTCGTACAGCTGACGAAGATCGCCTCCGACCGGGGGTCGTCCGCCGCGATGATCCGCTCGGCGATCGTGCGGTAGTTGACCTTCCAGATGCCGCCGCCGAGCCCGAGGTGATCGGAGCGCACCACCTCGGTGCCGGCCTCGTTCAGGAACGCGTGCAACCGTTCGGTCAGCGGGGCGTCGTACGGCGTGATCACCGACAGCCTGCTCAGCTCGAGGTGTTCGATCGCCTCGACCAGCGCCCCGGACGTGGTGACCGCGTGCAGGGCGCCGGCCTCGCAGATCGCGTCGCACAGCGTCCGCTCGTATTCGAGGCCCTTGATGAAACTTCCCGACGTGCACAGATACGCCACGACCTCCGGCTCGACGTGCAGGACGTCGCGCGTGGCCGCCATGAGGTGTCTTCGCTCGGACACGAGTTCGGCCATCTCCAGGCTGACGGGCACGGGTTCGTACGGTGTGCGCGCCAGATGCAGGCTCACCTCGAGGGGAGCCCAACGCCACAGTTCACGTTCGAGCGCCAGGTCGAACGGGGCGATGATGCCAATTCCCCGTTGCGCGATCGGCCCCTCGAATTCGGGAATGTTCAGTTCCAACACCAGGCCTCACCTTCGATTCGGCCGCGCCCGAGCATTTTCAGATTGTTGACAATCATACGAGTTACTCTTACGGTGTCAACGTGAGTCGGAACCCGATCGTCGCGGTGCTACATGCCCACGTTCTGCCGAGCGACGAACTCATGGCACCGGTCGCGTCCCGTGCCGAAGTTCGCTTCACCGGCAAGGCGGGGTTGAGCGACGCCCTCGACGGCGCGGACGTGCTGTTTCTCTACGACTTCCTCACCGACGCGGTGCCCGGAGCGTGGCATGCCGCCGGTTCCCTGCAGTGGCTGCACATCGCCGCGGCCGGCGTCGATCCCGTCATGTTCCCCGAGGCCCGCGACAGCGACGTCACGATCACCAACTCCCGGGGCGTGTTCGACGGCGCGATCGCCGAGTACGTGCTCGCCCAGATCCTCTCCTTCGCGAAGGATCTGCCGGGTTCGCTGCGACTGCAGCAGTCCCACACGTGGCAGCACCGTGAATCCGAGCGGATCTCGGGCCGCACCGCCCTGATCGTCGGCACCGGACCCATCGGCCGCGCCACCGCCCGGCTTCTCCGCGCCGCGGGGATGAAGGTCAGCGGTTCGGGTCGCACCGCCCGCGACGCCGATCCCGACTTCGGGACGGTCACCGCCACCGCAGATCTCCCGGAGCAACTCGCGGCCGCCGATTACGTGATCGCGGTGGCCCCGCTCACCGAGCAGACCCGTCACCTGTTCCGCGATACGACGTTCGCCGCGATGAAGCCGGGCGCCCGGTTCGTCAATGTGGGACGTGGTGAGCTCGTGCGCACCGACGACCTCGTCGCGGCGCTGCGCGCGGGAACGATCGCGGGCGCCGCGCTCGACGTGTTCGACACGGAACCGCTCCCCGCGGACCATCCACTCTGGGACATGCCGAACGTGTCGATCACGCCCCACAATTCGGGCGACTTCGCGGGCTGGCGCGACGACCTCGTCACCGTGTTCACCGACAATTTCGAACGCTGGGTGACGGGGTACCCGCTCGAGAACGTAGTTGACAAGCACCTCGGGTACGTACCGAGCCGATGATGACAGGGCCCGAACGTCCAGGCTGAAGGAGTTCTCATGAATCCCACCGACATGACCGCCGTCGAACTGGTCACGGCCTACTCGTCCGGAGAACTTTCACCGGTGGAGGCGACGCAGGCGATGCTCGACGCCATCACCGAGCGTGATCGCGCCATCAACTCCTACTGCCTCGTCGACGAGGAGCGGGCGCTCGCGCAGGCCCGGAAGTCCGAGGAGCGCTGGAACACCGGCTACTCCAAGGGACTGCTCGACGGCGTCCCGATCTCCATCAAGGACATCTTCCTCACCGACGGCTGGCCGACGCTCCGCGGATCGCAGGCCGTCGACGAGGACCAGCCGTGGGACGTCGACAGTCCCGTGGCCGCCCGGCTGCGCGAGGACGGGATGGTGTTCCTCGGCAAGACCACGACCCCCGAGATCGCCTGGAAGGCCGTCACCGACAGCGCCCTGTGCGGGATCACCCGCAACCCCGCCGACCCGACCAAGACGGCCGGTGGTTCCTCGGGCGGCAGTGCCGCGGCGGTCGCCGCGGGTCTCGGCCCCTGCTCCGTCGGCACCGACGGCGGCGGCAGTGTGCGGATCCCCGCGTCGTTCTGCGGCGTCGTCGGTTTCAAGCCCACCCACGGTCGGATCCCCCTGTTCCCGGCGAGCCCGTTCGGGCCGCTGGCGCACGCCGGCCCGATCACCCGCACGGTCGAGGACGCGGCGCTGCTGATGGACATCCTGGCGCTGCCCGACCCGCGCGACCCGACGTCGCTCGCGCCGTCCCCGACCACCTTCCGCGGCGAAATCGGCCGCGACGTGGTCGGACTCGGCGTCGCGTACTCCCCCACACTCGGCTACGTGACCGTCGATCCCGAGGTCCGGGCGATCGTCGACCGGGCGGTGCAGGCCATCGACGCGGCGGGCCTGCCGGTCACCGCCGCCGACCCCGGGTTCGACGATCCGATCGACGCCTTCGAACTGTTGTGGGCGGCCGGGGCCGCCGCCATGCTGAAGAATTTCCCGGAGGGGGCACGCGACAAGGTCGACCCGGGCCTCGGCAAGGTCTGGGAACGAGGCGAGAAGTTCAGCGCGGTCGAGTATCTCGACGCTCGCGCGGTCGCCGCGGACATCGGCATCACGATGGGAAAATTCCATCTGACGCACAACGTCCTGCTCACTCCCACCGTCCCCATTCCGGCTTTCGAGGCGGGGTACGACGTGCCGCCGGGCAGCGATCTCACCGGCTGGCCGCAGTGGACGCCGTTCACGTACCCGTTCAACCTGACCCAGCAGCCGGCGATCAGCATCCCGGTCGGTCGCACCGCGGCGGGTCTGCCGGTGGGCCTGCAGATCATCGGCCCCCGGCATTCGGACGACCTCGTGCTCGCGGTCGCACGGTACGCAGAACACGTCCTCGGCTAGGTCGGCCGAAAAGCACCCGATTCGCGCTGCATCCGAGGATGATCAGAACTGGGCCCGGTGCTGCGAACATCTGCTCTGCTGCCGGGTGACAGTTGCCTGACAGAAGTTTTCGGGATCGGGGAGAGCCCGGGAGAGTAGATGACAGCAATGCCGGTGTCCGGGGTCCCGCCGCATTCGCCGCAGGACCGGGATCCGTTCGCCCCGGGCATGGTCGTCGCCACTCGATACACACTCCTCGGACGATTCGCCGCACCCGACTGGGTGCAGTGGTGGCACGCGCACGACACCGAACTGTGCAGGGACGTCTCGCTGAGCCTCGTCGACTCGGCGCACCTCCGCGACACCGACACCCGTCCGGATCCGGTGGCGCGGTTCTGCCGGAACACCACCGGCACCAGCTTCAGCCACGAGGGGCGGATCGCGCAGGTCTACGACATCGCGGCGGTCGGCGACCGGATCGCCGTGGTCGCGGAATGGACGCCCGGATGGCGGCTCGCGGATATCGCGCACACGGTTCCTCGGCCGTTGGACGCCGCGCGCATCGTGCGCGACCTCGCCGCCGCCACCGCGGACGCGCACCATTTCGGTGCCCGCATCTCACTCGATCATCCCAACCGGGTGCGGATCTCCCGGGAAGGACTCGCGGTCCTCGCCTTCCCCGCTACCCTCGCCGCGGCGAGCACGGCCGACGACGTCGCCGGCCTCGGCGCGCTGCTGTACGCACTGTTGCTCGGGACGTGGCCGCTGCCTTCGTCCGGCGAGACCCACGCGGCCGGACTGCCCCCCGCCGGTCGTCGGGGTGACGGTTCCGTCGTCCCGCCACATCGGGTGCGGCCCACGATTCCCCGGCGACTGTCCGACGTGGCCGTCAACGCCCTCACCCGGCGACCCGGGATGGACACCGCGCAGGCGGTGGTCGACGCCCTCGACCGGATGCTGGCCGACGCACGGGCTCGGTCGGCTCCCGCGTTCGCCCCGAAGAAGAAGCTCCGCCCGAAGGCCGACGACCGGTCGGCCCGACCGAGGGCGCCGCTTCCCGCGATGAGCGCCGCGCTCGCCGTGGTCGTCGCCCTCGGCGCCGCCGGGTGGGCGATCGGCACCTCGTTCACCGCGTCGGACGCACCACCCGCGGCCGTCGCGGACAGCACGCTCAGCGAGATCGCGCCCGCACCGGAACCCGATCCGGTACCGCTGATCCCGTCGTCCGCGACCGTCTACTCCCCCCAGCACTTCCCGGACAACGGGACGAGGGCGTCGCTCGCGGTCGACGCGAACCCGGCAACATTCTGGGCCACCGACCGCTACCCGCAGCAACTGCCGCCGACGAAGGGCGGCGTGGGTCTGATCGTGTCGTTCCCCAAGCCCGTCGATCTGCGGACCGTCTGGATCGAATCACCGACGCCGGGCACCAGGGTCGAGATCCGGACCGCGCCCGCCGCCTGGGCCGGCATCGGCCACACCCAGTTGCTCGGCGCCGCCACGCTCGCGCCCGGAGTCACCCGGATCGCCGCCCGGACACCCGCACCCACCACCCGCGTCCTCGTGTGGATCTCCGGACTGTCCCCGGTCGAATCCGGGTTCCAGTCGAGCCTGGCGGAGATCGGATTCCTGGGCGGCGGCACATGAGTCGCGACATCTTCGGCCCCACCCAGCCGAACACGGGCAGCACCGCACGCGACCACCTCGCGAACGAGCGCACCTATCTCGCGTGGCATCGCACCGGCATCAGTGTCGCCGCGCTCGGTGTGGCGGTGGCGAAGTTCGCCCCGCACCGCGGCGACCACGCCATTGCCGCCGGGTTCATCCTGATCGGCGCGGGCCTGCTGGTATCCGCCTACGGCACCTACCGATACCGGGTCATCAGCAGGCAGATCGAATCCGGGGTATTCGCGCCGGCGACGTTCGCCGCCGTCGTCACCTCCAGCGTCGTCACACTGCTCGCGCTCCTCGCCGTGCTGGTCCTACTCTGACCCGGGCCTACTCTGATATGGGCACGGCCTCGACGCAGCGGAATCCGATGTGGCTCATCCCGGTGTCGACCATCTGCGGCCGCCGCGCCGCGGGCCGGTATCGGCGGCAGTAGCTGTCGGCGCAGAGGAACGATCCACCCTTGATCACCCGCCGCGGAACCCGGAACTGGGGTTGACGCGGGTCGAAGCTCTCCGCCATGCCGGGCCCACGCGGATTGCGTGGCGCACAGCACGACTGCGCGGTGTCGTCGTGCCGATCGGCGTACCAGTCGTCGGTCCACTCCCACACGTTTCCCGCCATGTCGAACAGACCGTAGTCGTTGGGCCGATAGCTACCGACGGCGGTCGTGGTGCCGTACCCCGGGTCGGCGCGCCACGGGAAGTCCCCGTGCCAGTAGTTCGCCGGCGGCGGAGACTCGGCGTCCGGGGTGTCGCCCCAGGTGAATTCGGCCTGGTCGAGACCGCCGCGCGCCGCGGCCTCCCACTGCGCCTCGGTGGGGAGGGACCGTCCGGCCCACTGTGCGTACGCGGCGGCGTCCTCGTGGGCGACGTGGACGACGGGATGTCGTTCGCGGCCGGCGAGGGTCGACGCGGGTCCGGTGGGGCGCTGCCAGGACGCGCCGACCGTCCAGGTCCACCACTGGCTCAGGTGACGGAGATCGACCGGCCCGCGGGTGGGGGTGAACGCCATCGATCCGGGTTGCAGATTCTCCGCGGGAGCCCCCGGAAAGTCGTCGGGGTCCAGCGGACGCTCGGCGACCGTGACGTAGCCGGTGTCCCGCACGAACGCCGCGAACTGTTCGTTGGTGACCGGGTACGCCTCGATAGCGAACGCGTCGACCGCCACCCGATGCGCCGGACCCTCTTCCGGGTAGTGCCGATCCGAGCCCATGGTGAACGTCTGGGCGGGGATGCGACGGACGTCGGAAACGGTCACGGTGTCCACGAAGTCTCCCCTTCCGACTGCTCAGGTGACGGCCGGCGAGAAGACGCTCGTCCAATCGTTCTTCATGCTTACCACGGTCCAGTTGTGCGCTCGTGCCTCTTCGAGGGCCTGCTCGGCGCCAGCGACGTAGTCGAATTCGCGATCGGCGTCGTCGTGCAGGATCAGCACCCGCAGGGACGGGCGGCCGGGTAGCCCGGAGAACGCCAGCATCGGCAGGTCGCCGTTGGAGTTGCCGACCGACAGGATCGGCCGACGCCCGATCCTGCTCCAGATCCGGACCGGTTTCTCCGGTCCGTCGTCGAAGAAATCCATTGCCGCCTTGTAGAGCAGCTCCGTCCGGCCCTCCTCCGCGCGGTAGGAGAGGCCGAGTGCGCTGCCGATGATCCGTTCCGGCGGCACCCCGTAGAGCTGCCCCGCGATCGGGCGCATGAAGTCCCGGTCACCGCCGGACGCGATGTAGATCGTGAATTCGTTCGCCTCCAGGTAGCGCAGCAGCTCGACCATCGGTGCGTATCCGCAGCCCCGGTACGGTCGACCGAGCGTCGGATGGTCCGCCCCGTCGAAGAATGCGGTCACGCGGGCGTCGTAGTCCTCGACGCTGACCTCGTCGAACGCCCGGGTGATCGCACCCATCAACAGCTTCAGATCCGCGTCGTCGCCGTGATAATGCTTGACCATCGCGGCGCCGAGCCATGTCGGGTCGTGCTCGTGCGCGGCCTGCCAGGGCTGCGTCTGCTGCAGATCGGGATCGGCGGCGGCCATCTCCGCCAAGCGCCGGATCGTGAAGTCGAGTTGGATCGGCATCGGCTTCTCGCACCACAGTGTGCCATCGTTGTCGAAGACGGCCACCCGGTCCGCAGGCTCGACGAAGTCCGGCCCCCGGGCCGTTACCCGTCCGACGAAGTCCTCGATCGCGGACCGCGACGATCCGTCCGCCCAGGAACCACCCAGACCGGCTCCCATCCCGGTCAATCCTTCGCCAGGAAGGCGTGCAGCTTCGCCACCGCATGGTCGATCGTGAAGCTCGCCGGCTCCTGCCTCGGCGGGAACTCCTTGAACGTTTCGAGGAACTGAGTGGTGATGACCGTTCCGTAGATGGCGATGTAGTCGTGGTCGAGGAACCAGTCCCAGTAGGTGTTCGACGTGATGTCGGCCCGCTCGAACGGGTCGGTGCGCAGGTTGAACAGTTTCGGTAGCCGCAGTGGAGTGAACGGCTCCGCCCACAGTCCGAGGGTGCCCTGCGACCGCTGCTCCATGAACACGATCTTCCAGTTGTCGAAGCGGATGCCCAGCACGTCGCAGTCGTCGGAGAAATAGACCATTCCCCGTCGCGGGGACTTCTCGACCTCACCGGTGAGGTACGGGAGCAGGTTGTAGCCGTCGATGTGCGCCGTGAACCTCTTGTCGCCGGCGTCGTAACCGCTCTTCAGTTGCTCGACGACCTCGGGTGCACCCGCGGCGGCGAGGAAGGTGGGCAGCCAGTCGTGGTGCTGAACGATCTCGTTGGAGACCACCCCGGCGGGGATCTTGCCCGGCCATCGGATCACTTCCGGGACGCGGAACGCCCCCTCCCAGTTGGTGTCCTTCTCGCTGCGGAACGGGGTGGTCGCGCCGTCCGGCCACGTGTTCGCGTGCGGGCCGTTGTCGGTGCTGTAGATGACGATGGTGTTCTCGGCGAGACCCAGTTCGTCGACGGCGTCCAGCAACTGGCCGACGTGCTTGTCGTGATCGATCATGGTGTCGTGGTACGGCGACTGCCAGTGCCCCGCCTGACCGATGCTTTCCGGCTTCGTGTGCGTCCGCAGGTGCATGTGCGTGGTGTTCATCCACACGAAGAACGGGGTGTCCGCCTCCTTCTGCCGCGTGATGAAGTCGATTGCCGCGGAAACGGTCTCGTCGTCGATGGTCTCCATGCGCTTCTTGGTCAGCGGCCCCGTGTCCTCGATTCGCTGCTTCCCGAGCGGCCCGTACCGCGGATCGACCTCGCCGGCATCCTCCTCGGTGGCCCAGCAATGGAGGACGCCGCGCGGCATCATCACCTCGTGCAGTTTGGGATAGTCCTGCGCACTGGGATAGTCGGGGAGCTCGGGTTCTTCCTCCGCGTTGAGGTGGTAGAGGTTGCCGAAGAACTCGTCGAAACCGTGGACGGTCGGCAGATACTTGTTCAGGTCGCCGAGATGGTTCTTTCCGAATTGTCCGGTGGCGTATCCGAGGGGCTTGAGCAGCTCGGCGATGGTGGGGTCTTCGGGCGACAATCCGACGTCGACTCCCGGGATCCCGACCTTGCTCATGCCGGTCCGGTACACGCTCTGCCCGGTGATGAACGACGCCCGGCCCGCGGTGCAGCTCTGCTCCCCGTAGGAGTCGGTGAACTTCATGCCTTCGTCGGCGAGACGGTCGATGTTCGGCGTGCGGTACCCCATCAGTCCGTCGCTGTAGCAGCTGAGATTGGTGATTCCGATGTCGTCGCCCCAGATGACCAGGATGTTCGGCTTCGGGTCCGTCATCTGTCTCTCCTCGCATCATCGGGGGAATCGCAGTCCTGACGATGCTCGCGGGACGTTCCCGCCACATCACCCGCGCCGGGTGAGAACCTCGTGCCGCCGACTTGCGTCAGTCCGGCGGCACCGACGCCGGTCGGTCCACGGCCAGGATGTACACGCTGATCACCATCACCCACGCCGGAAACACCAGCGTCACCCAGAGACTGAAGCTGACGACCACCAGGAGCGTGAGTGACAGCACGTAGGTGGCGACGGCCAGCCATCGCGGCATCAGCCCGGTGCGGAGCCAGATGGTCCCCAGCGAGATCATGAACACCCCGGCCATGCGAACTCCGTACACGTTGTTCACATGCAACATCACCTCGCGACCGAAATAGACGAGGTCGTTCTGCGGAGCGGTCGGCAGCCGGGATATGGCGAGCATTCCACCGGCGAGGGCCATCGACACGAAGGTCGTCGCGAGGAACAACAGCCCACTCCCCAGGAAGACGGTCGAGAAGAATCGGTCTTCGAGGTCTCCGAGCCGGTCGCGAACGACCCCGATGAACCACAGGAACGCGATGCCCGCGAAGGGCGCGAGGACCAGCGCCGTCGTGATCTGCGTCTGGTGGCTCTCCCACGGGGTGCCCGCGGCGCCCGGCAGTGCGCTGCGCAGCAGGACGATGCTGGAGGCGAACAGGACACCGAAGACGACACCGGCGACGGCTGCGGCCCGTGGGGTCCGCAGCCGGTGGTACTCGGCATCGCCCCGTGTGCCGGCCATGATCTTCAGTCTTCGCCGCGGTCACACTCCGGGGCAACAGGGACCGCGGATCGAGCAGCTATCCGAAGGCCTCCAGTGTCGCTTTGAGAACGGTGACGTCCAGCGTCGCCGCCAGATCGGCGATCGTCACACTCGTCAGCGTGCCCCGCCACGCACGCTCCGCGTCGGCCATGACCTTCGCGATGCCGCAGGGGGCCGTGCACTGTTCCGGTGGCGCCGCGAGCAGCCCCTGCTGGCGGATCTCGGTGCACCGAAATGCCGGCGCATCGCCGTCGACCGCCTGCACGACGTCGAGCACCGTGATGTCGCCGGGGGCGCGGGTGAGGACGTACCCGCCGTCGCGGCCCTCGGTCGGGTGGACGAGACCGGCCCGTGCCAGCGACTGCAGGTGCTTGGCGAGATAGGACTTCGACACCCCGTGCAGGTCTGCCAGCCGCGCGGTCGGCACCGGACCCTCGGCCTGGCTGAGCACGACGCAGCAGTGGAGCGACCACTCCACACCACCGGAAATCTTCATGCTCACGACCCTATTTGCGCAACCATTCGTCCAGGGTGGTCGGGGCGATCCAGGCGCCGGCGCCGGGTGTCGGCGTGATCGCCGCGTCGTCGAGTTGCGCACCGAAGTAGCCGGCGGCGGGATCGGTCGTCACGGACCGCTTGTCGCCGGTCGACGCGAACAGCCGGCGCACCAGTTCGTCGATGCCCAGCGGCTCGGGACCGGCGATCTCGACGGTGCCGTTCAAGGGGGCGCCGGCGGCGACCTCCGCCACCCGGGACACGACGTCACGCGAGGCGATGGGCTGCAGGTGCGCCGGCGTCGCGTGCACCGTGTCGCCGACGGTCCCGGCGTCGGCGATGCCCGCGATGAACTCGAAGAACTGGGTCGATCGCACGATCGAGTAGGGCACCGGGCCCGCCTTGACCACGTCTTCCTGCGCGACCTTGGCCCGCATGTACCCGGAGTCGGGAAGCCGGTCGGCGCCGACGATGGACAGGACCACATGGTGCCTCACACCGGCGGCCTCCTCGGCGGCGAGCATGTGCTTCGTCGAGTCCCGGAAGAACGCCAGGACGTCGTCGTCCGCCCTTCGACGGCGAGTTGGTCAGGTCCACCACCGCGTCGGCTCCCGCGACGGCCTCCGCGACGCCCTTGCCGGTGGTCGTGTCGATTCCGTCGCCGCGGCCGAGTGCCACGACGTCGTGCCCGGTCTCGCCGAGCGTGGCCGCGACCTGCCGTCCGATCAATCCGTTTCCGAAAATGACGATCTTCACGTCTTCTCTCCTTTACTCGGATAAGTCATATCCGAGTTTACTCCGATAAGTGTTGTCCGAGTCAAGACCCGCATCATGCCGATTCCGGTCGCACGACGACGGGCACGCCCTCGTACGGCGCGAGGGTGATCGGGAAACTGTGCAGCTCGTCCACGGCGCCGATCTGTTCGTCGGTGAACAAGTTGACCGCAGGAGAGCCCGCCGGCAGGAACTGCGACTGGACGGTCGCGGCGATCTCCTCGGACGTGAAGTTGAGGACCGTGACCTCCAGACTCGCGTCCGCCAGTTCGTGGACCATCACGAGCAGCCCCTTGTGCGACACGGTCGGCACGTCGAGCTGGACGGCGGTGGCGATGCCGAATCGGTTCCGGACGTCGATGATGCGGGCCAGCCGGCGCGCGAAGGACGCCGGATCCTGCAGTTGCACAGGCAGACTCCCGTACAGACTGTGCCCGCGGGGAATGCCCGACTCCGACCGCTCGGCGTCCGGGTTGACGCCCATCAGGTCGTGCGCACCCCGGTTGATCCAGCGGGTGTCTCCCTCCGCGAGGAGATCGGCGACATCCTCGGACGGCACCGGAAGCAACCCGCACAGGTCCCAGCCCGACAGTGCGAAGACTCCCGGCTGAAGTGCGTTGAACATCGCCAGCAACAGGTGGGCCTGCTTGACGGTGTCGATGTCGGCGGCGTCCATCCGGTCGAGGTCGCGAATGCCCAGCGCGGCGGTGATGACACTGGCTGTCGTGCAGGCGATCCCGTTCGTGGTGAACGTGCGGTTGTATGGCGCCCACCGCCCGGTGAGCCGCTCGCACAGGTCCTTGCGGATGCGGTCACCGAGGTCCGACCCGGTGACGGACTCGCCGCCGTAGTCGAACTCGTCGTCCTTGTGCAGCGTCGCGAAATGGACCAGCTCGAACGTCAGCTCGTCGTGGTTCTGCAGAGCGTGGACGAGCGAAGCCGCGTCGACGCCGTGATCGCGGGCGAGGTTCATCGTCAACCGGAGGAATTCGGTGTTCCCCATGACCAGCGCATGGTGGTAGGCGGGGCGATTGATGAAGTCGTACGACAGGTCGGCGCCGGTCGTGCCCATCGCCTTGATGTCGTCGATGGTGAGGTTCAACTCCTGGAACGTGAATCCGCCCATCTTCCGGACGATGCTGGCGATGAGGTGATTCGCCGCCTCCGACAGCGGGTGCCCCTCCGACCAGCCGGGAAGCCCCTCGGTGCGGCGTTCCACCCCGAGGAAACCGTTGGCGTCCAGGCGGAGCGCCCCTGCGCCGAGGTCCGCGATGGAATGGCAGGCGTCGCCGATGACGAGGCGCATGCCCGCGAACGACGGATCGAGCCAGTTGATCGACGGCTGCCCCGCCTTGAAATAGTGCAGATACACCCACCTGCGCTCGACGCCGTCCACCCCCATCACCGCGGGTGTGACACTCCAGTTGGTCTCCTTCACCCCGAGTTCGTAGAAGATGACCCGCTGGAGTTGCCCGATGATGTACCCCGCGCGGGCGAGTTGCGCCTCGGTGTCGGCGTCGATGTTCACCGCGTCCCGCCCGTCCGGCACGCGGGGAAGCAGGTGCCAGTCCTGCTGTTCGATCTCCACCATGTGATAGATGCCCGGATAGTCGGCGTGCGCCATCTCGGCGAGCCGGAAGTCGGCGCCCTTACCCGTGTGACCGGGGACGATGTCGTCGATGACGATGCCGTCGTACGCTGCGGCGACGACGCAGAGCTTCCGGAACTCCTCCTCCGTCCCGAACGCCGAGTCGATCTGCATGCTGATGCGGTCGAAGTGGCCGTCCACCGAGGGCGTGGCCCGCCACCCGTCGATCCCACCGGCCTGCTTCACCGGCCCCGTGTGCACCGCTGTCACCCCGATCTCGGAGAACGCCTGCCACAGCGACTCGTCGCCGAGCGAACTCAGGAAACTCGCGCCGGGCGCCGTGATGATCGAGATCGGGTACGCCGTAAACCACACCGAACCCCGCTCCACCGCGGCCCGCGGATCGGGGTCGGCATACGGGTTCTGCCACATGCTGCCCTTGCCGGACAACTGCTCCGCGATCAACTTCGCATCGTGCAGGATCGACTGGTTGATCAGCCACTCCACGTACTTCGGGTTGTCCGGCACCGGCTCACCCGACTGCGCATCCACCCTGGCCGCGCGGCGGACCGACGGTTTCAACGGCCGCGGACGCGCCGGATAGAACTGCTCGTCGTAGCTGATCTCGCTGGGCTCGTGATGGATCTCGGGGTTCATGGTCCTCCGTCGTCATCTCGTCGACTCCGCCGCACCGGCCGGCTACCCGTCCACCGTCCCACGGAAACGACCGCCCGGCATGCGGAGTTGGAGATCGAACCGCTCGATCACCCAGCGAGCAGCGGTGTGACGTCCCGGCCGACGAATTCGACGAATCCCAGCAGATCCGGTTCGTCCTCGGTCGGCGTGATCACCACGGACGTCGCACCCAGACCGGCGAGTCTGCGCACCTCCGCGGCGATGGTGGCCGCGTCTCCCGCAACCCCGATTCCCGCGTCGGCCGGTTTCTCCCACCGCGCCAGTTCCGCATCCACCCGTCGCTGCGCACCGTCGCCGGTGGCGGCGATCTTCGGAACAACGACGTGATGCGAGGCGGCCCGGTCGCCGCCGATCTCCTCCGCGATCAGGTCGCGGGTCCGGCGGATGTCGTCGTCGCCGACCGCGGACGGGAGGAGGTTGCCGTCACCCAGCCGCGCCGCCAGGCGGATCGTCTTGGGGCCTTCGCCCCCGAGCATCAGCGGCACTCGCTCGGCCGGGGGCCAGTCCAGTGTCACGTCGTCGAGCCGTACGTACCGCCCCCGGGTGCTCACCGACTCGCCGTCGAGCAGCGCCCGCAGCGCCACCGAGTACTCCGCGAGCAGGGTCATCGGCGACCCGGCCCGGGCACCCACCTGCTCCATCCAGTCCTGCACCCCGTGTCCGACACCCGCGATGACCCGGCCCGGAAACAACCGGGCCATCGTGGCGATCTCCATCGCGGTGAGCGCGACGTTACGCAGCGGGACGGGCATCAACCCGACGCCGACGTGGATTCGTTCCGTCCATGCGAGCGCCGCGGCCGCCGACGCAACGCCGCTCTCCTTGAAACAGTCTTCCCACAACCAGATCTCGTCGAGGCCGCTGCTCTCGGCCACCCGCGCGAAGTCTCTCAACCGCTCGGGTTCGATCGTCGGGATGAACGTCACGCCCAGTCGTGGCACCGCATTCGTCATCGACCCATCATGCGCGATCAGGCCCGGCCGAACCGGAGCATCGTCACGATTCCCGCAACCGGGCGGTGCTGGCGCGCACGACCAGTGACGTCTTCATCAACGATCGCGTGCGGGTGCCGCCACCCAGTCGATCGAGCAGGATCGTCGCGGACGCACGCCCCTTCTCGACGATCGGCTGATGAATCGTGCTGAGACCGAGAAGTTCTGCGACGGGCGCGTCGTCGAAACCGATGACGGACATGTCGTCCGGGACCGACAGCCCGCGCTCGCGCAGCACCTGCCACGCCGCCACCGCGTGCACGTCGGACGTCGCCACGAGCGCGGTGGGCTGTGCGGCGTCGAGCAGGATCCGGGTGGCCTCGGCACCGGAGTCGCTGTCGATGTTGCCCGCCACCACGATGGACAGTTCCTCCACCGGAAGGTGATGGTCGCGGGCCGCGTCGAAATAGCCGGCGAGGCGTTCGCGTGCGTTGCGCTCGGTCGCCGCACCGACGTCGTCCGCCGTGACCATCCGGCAGTCGGAATTCTGGCCGAGTTTGTCGACGATGATCCCGATGCGCCGATGGCCCAGTTTCAGGATGTGGTCCATCTGGAGATAGGCGCCGTTCCGGTCGTCGATGGCCACGAACGGCAGTCCCGCGCTTCTCGGCGAATCGACCACGACGGCCGGGATGCCCCGCGCGATGATCGCCTCGACCAGGGGATGACCGTCCGGGACGTTGTGGATGACCACACCGTCCACGAGTCCACGCAGGACCAGCGAATTCGGGGGCGAGTCCGGCGAGCCACCGCGGGAGGCCGGGAACAGGGTGAGGGCGATGTCGGCGGAGTTCCCGATTTCCGCGATGCCCTTCATCAGCAGGGTCACGGACGGATCCTCCAGCGCTTGCACCGGGGAGTCGGGCACGATCACGCCGACCGCGCCGATCCGCCCCGACCGCAGGCTGCTCCCGGCGATGTTCGGCCCGGCGTAGCCGAGGTCCGCGGCCACGGAGTAGATGCGTTCCCGTTGTGTTGCAGAGACCTTCGATGATTTGCTGAAGGCGTAGGAGACGGTGGCGACCGATACTCCGGCCGCTTTCGCGACGTCTTTCATCGTGACCACGTGGTACTCCCTCGTCGGCGTTCATCGGCCACAACCGGCCGTTGCACACCGAAGCGCACAAGGTGGCGAAGCCCGATCCTAGTCCGCGGTCGGGCGCTCCCGACGCTCCCCTCGGCATCACCCATTGACAGCGCTCCATCCGGTGATACGATTCACCACCATAAGTTAATCGTTTCACCATCTGCTTTTCACCATTCCGGTTTCACCATCCACGGGAGCTCTCATGACCAAGGTCCTCTACCTCTACGGCGGCTGGCCCGGCCACCATCCGTACGACATCGCCGCATGGGCACGCGAACTGTTCTCCGAGCTGAACTACCAGGTCGAGGAGTCGCAGGACATCTTCACCCTCGACCGCGACCTGACCGGATACGACCTGATCGTGCTCGGCTGGAACAACGCGCTCACCACCGAAGACCTGAGCGATTCGCAGGAGAAGAACCTGCTCGACGCCGTCGCGGCCGGAACCGGGGTCGCGGCGTGGCACGGCGCCGCCGCCGCGTTCCGGGCGAGCCTGAAGTACCACTTCCTCCTCGGCGGCGACTTCGTCGAACACCCTGCGGGAGAAGCCTTCCCGCAGCCGTACAAGGTGAGCATCACCGATCGCGAGCACGAGGTGACCGCGGGTGTCGAGGACTTCGCCGTCGCGTCCGAGCAGTACTACATGCACGTCGACCCGAACAACCGGGTCCTCGCGGAGACCGAGTTCAGCGGCGAGCACCTGCCCTGGCTGGAGGGACTGCGCAGCCCGGTGGCGTGGGTGCGCCAGTGGGGCGCCGGCCGCATCTTCTACCACTCGATCGGCCACACCCCGGCCGACCTGTCGGAGCCGAACGTGCGCCGGCTGACCAAGCAGGGCCTGCGCTACGCCGCCCGCGTAGCGAACTGACACAGCAAGGAGACACGATCATGGCGAAATTGACCGGCGGGCAGGTGGTCGCCCAGGTCCTGAAGCAGTACGGCGTCGAGTACGTCACCGGCATTCCCGGCCACGGCATCTGGTCGCTCACCGATGCGTTCCTGGAGAAGGGGTCCGAGATCCCGTTCATCCAGGTCTACCACGAGCAGAGCGCCACGCACCTCGCGGACGGCTACTACCGGGTGTCCGGTAAGCCGATGGCCGCGGTGGCGTCGATCGGGGCGGGCGCCGCGAACACCGTGCTCGGTCTCGCGACCGCGTACAGCGACTCGACGAGTCTGCTGTGTATCACCGGCGGGCCGCCCACCCACATGCGCGGGCGCGGTCTGCTCCAGGAACTCGAGCGGCACACCGACAACGGCTTTCCGCAGGTCACCGACGCGGTGTCGAAGCGCAGCTGGGTCGCCACCCGCGTGGAGGAACTGCCGTTCATCATGCACCGCGCGTTCAGCACCATGCTGACCGGCCGCCCGGGGCCTGCGCACATCGAGGTGCCGATGGACGTGCAGGCCGAGGCCGCCGACGTCTCGCTCCACGACCTCACCCGACGGCTGCCGGTCGGCCTGCAGCAGCCCGACCCGCTGGCGATCGACAAGGCCGTCGACGTGCTCCGTGACTCGCGCCGCCCGGTGATCGTCGTCGGCGGCGGCGCCATCACGTCCGACTCGGCCGACGAGGTGCTCGCCCTCGCCGAGGCATGGCAGATCCCCGTGGTCACCACGTGGAACGGCAAGGGCGCGTTCCCCGAGGACCACGCACTGTTCGCGGGCAGCGTCGGCCAGACCGGCACGATCGTCGGCAACGCCGTCGCCTCTGGCGCCGACGTGGTGATCTCCATCGGATGCCGGTTCACCGACTGGTCCTCCTCCAGCTACGCGCAGGGAGTGACGTTCTCGATTCCGCCGGCGAAGCTCATCCACATCGACATCGACCCACACGAGATCGGCAAGAACTACCCGGCCGAGGTCGGCATCGTCGCCGACGCCAAGCCGACCGTCGCCGCGATCGTCGCATCCCTCCCCCGCAGCAGCGCCGACCGCTCCGAATACCTCGCCGAACTCGAACAGCTGAAGGCGGAATGGGAGGCCAAACTCGCAGGCCGACGCGACTCCGACCGGTTCCCGTTCACCTCGCAACGTCCCCTCGGTGGCCTGCGGTCGGTGATGGAGCGGGACGGCATCATCGTCGCCGGCTCCGGCAACACCCAGGGCGCCGTGAAGCAGACGTTCCCGGTGTATCACCCGCGCACGCACCTCACCTCCGGCGGATTCTCGTCGATGGGCTGGGCGGTGCCCGCCGCGATCGGCGCCAAGCTCGCCGCCCCCGACCGTCAGGTCGCGTGTGTGCTCGGTGACGGCGACTTCCTCATGACGTCGCAGGAGATCGGTGTCTGCGTGCAGCACGACATTCCGGTCGTGTTCGTGGTCCAGGACAACGCCGGCTTCATGTCCATTCGCGGCGGCCAGCGCAAGCAGACCAGCCGGCACATCGGTACCGAATTCAACCGCCCCGACGGCACCCCATACAGCCCCGACTTCAAGGCGCTCGGCCAGTCGTTCGGCCTCGAATCGTTCCGGGTGGACGACCCTGCCGACCTCGAGAGCACGTACCGGAAGGCCTTCGATTCGAAAGCGCCTGCCCTGATCGAGATCCCGACGGATCGTGACGCCGCCGGACCGTGGGTTCCCGGGTGGTGGGACTTCCCCGTCCCCGCGTACATCGACGACGAACGTCAGGACGAGTACTGGACGACCCGAGCCAAGGAACAGCACCTGTGAGAACCTCGGGCCACGATCAGATCGACGCGTATTCACCACTGCGCGAGGGCGCGGTGGTCGAGGTGGGCGACTCCGACACGGTCACGGCCGATGTCGTGGTCGTCGGGTCCGGGATGGGTGGTTCGACCCTGGCGTGGGCGCTCCGGGATCGGGACGTCGACGTCCTGGTCGTCGAACGCGGCCGGTTCCTCCCCCGCGAGGTGGAGAACTCGCAGGCCGCGGAGATGTTCCTCGAGGGCCGGTACAAGACCGCCGAACCGTGGTTCGACGGCAGCAACGGTGAGCCGTTCCAGCCCGGTGTGTACTACTGGGTGGGCGGCAACACGAAGTTCTACGGCGGCAGCCTCCCCCGCTTCCGCGTCACGGATTTCGAGGAGACGCAGCACTACGACGGCATCTCACCGAAGTGGCCGTTCAGCTACGCCGACCTCGAACCGTTCTACGCCGAAGCGGAGCGTCTCTACCAGGTGCACGGCAGCGACGGCGAGGATCCGACGGAACCGCCGCGGTCGTCTCCGTACCCGTTGCCGCCGCTGCCGCACGAGCCGACGATCGAGCGTTTCGCCTCCTCGCTGCGGGGGCAGGGTCTGCACCCGTTCCACACGCCGAACGGCATGAACCTGACGACGCAGGAGCATCGCCGGCAGTCGACCGCGTCGGACGGCACCCCGTCGCAGACCGACCACAAGAGCGAAGCGGAGAACCGCGCACTGCGCCCCGCCCTCGAATCGGAGCGCGTGCGCCTGCTCACCGAGGCCAAGGTGACGCGCCTGCTCACCGACGCGAAGGGCACGCGAATCGTCGCCGCGGAGGCCGCGTTCCGTGGTCGCACGATCCGGATCACCGCCAACCAGTTCGTGGTCTCTGCGGGCGCGGTCAACACCGCGGCACTGCTGCTCCGCTCGGCCGACGAACGGAACCCGGACGGTCTCGGCAACTCGTCGGGACTGCTGGGCCGGAACTACATGGTGCACAACAGCACGTTCTTCATGGGCGTCAACCCGTTCCGGACCAACACGACCGCGTGGCAGAAGACACTGGGCATCAACGACTGGTACGTCGCCGGCCCGGACAACGAGTTCCCGCTCGGCAATCTGCAGATGCTCGGCAAACTGCAGGCCGCGCACGTGAAGGGCGCACGGCCCTGGGCCCCGATGTGGGCGCTGAAGACGGTGGTGGATCGCAGCCTCGACATCTACCTCACCACGGAGGATCTCCCGGCGCGCAGCAACCGGGTCCGGGTCGACGGCGACCGCATCATCGTCGACTGGACGCCCAACAACACTGCGCCGCACCGTGAACTGGTCCGCCGGGTCTCCGCGGCGGTCCGCAGGGCGGGGTACCCGATCATCCTCACCGAACGGATGGGGATCGCGACGAACTCGCACATGTGCGGAACCGCGGTCGCCGGTACCGATCCGGCGGCGAGTGTCCTCGACCCGAACTGCCGCAGTCACGACATCCACAACCTGTGGGTGGTGGACGGGTCGTTCTTCCCGTCGTCGGCGGCGCTCAACCCCGCGCTGACCATCGCAGCCAACGCGCTGCGGGTCTCACCCCACATCGCCGTCGCGGCCGGGTGAAACCGAACTGAACCCGTCAGGCTGTACCAGCGACTCAGGCCCGGAGCCGGTTGATAAACCGGCCCGGGCCTGAGTAGTTCTCGGAAAGCAGCGGAGTTTCGTCCTCACAGTGAGAAGTGCGGATGGAGGGTATTGAGCCCGCCCCATTGGAGTGGACTCCGCGGACAATGGTTCCAGGAGAGCCAGGAGGGATGTCGATGTGGGACGCCAGTCTCTGTACACGGAGGAATTCAGGAAAGACGCGGTCGCGCGGGCATCAGTGGCGAGACGCTACGGACGTGGGTCCGTAAGGACACCGCCCGTAACGGGGGCTGGCGCGGCACCCGAGGGTGCCGGGTCGGTTCGAATAGTTTGACGAACAAACAGATTACGAACCTTTACGCACTGAAGTTTGTGCACGAAACACGCAAACTTACCAATTGATTACCCAAACATACTGTAAATCGACAACTTTCAAGGACCGCTCAAAGCGGACGAAACCGACACCCCGCGCGCGCCGACACTGCCCCACCAAATCGCCGGGCACCCACCCATCACGAACCGGGGACATGCCGTCGCTCCAGGTCACAGCCCCATCGCAGGACAATCAGGCCCGGCAGGGTCGAGCGCGGCACGCCAGAGACTCACCTCGTCGGGCCATGCCCGCCGTACGATATGCGCCACACGCCCGTGGGGGTACGAAATTGATCATCATCGGCGCTGGAAACCAGCGACAACGCATGGGAGGATATCGGTCTGCCCCGTGCGGCACGGCTCGAAAACATCGGCAACGAGACTGCCATCCCTGCCCACACGCACACAACTCCGTGACGCGTCGCCGACGATCGTCGACCCTCTCCACCAGGAGCCGACCATGCCTCCGACCCCGGCATCACCCACCACCCCGGCATGCATCGTGCTCATCGACGCCGTCGCCGATCGCCTCATCACACAACAACTCAACAGCCCCGACATCCCTCCCTCCATCGAAGTTGTCGACGTCCGCGCGATCGACCATCGGGGAAGGGACATCATCGAGGCGCTGCGCGCAACCCGGTTCACCGGCGGCCTCGTGATCATCAGCCAATCAACTGCAGAAGACCGAGTCGCGCTCCTCGACGCCGGCGCCGACCATGTACTCGATCCCTCGAGAGGTGTAAACGAACTCATAGCCTGGATCCGATCCATAACCCGCCGCACCCAACTGGACCGAAGAACACACCTCCTCCCTGGGCACCTCGACCCCACCCTCACGCTCTGCACACGCACCAACACAATCGTCAACAACGGACTGCGCGCCGACGTCACCGAAACCGAACGCAAAATCCTCGCCGTACTCCTCCGCAACCGCGGCAACATCGTCCACCGCCACCACCTTCTGATGGTCATCTGGGGAATCACCTGCGACTCCACCACCAACGTCCTCAACGCCTACATCTGGTCGATCCGCCGCAAACTCGCCACCATCCACGCTCCCTCCGCCCTCCAGACGATCCGTGGAAAGGGATTCGTCCTAATGACGTGACACGGCATACCTATTGCTGTGCTACTGGAGTCCAGAGATCAACCTCGACTGTGGGTTATTCGATACTGACCACAAGTGAATAATTCACCCCGCGGTCGCTTTGGTCGTAGGCGCGCCGGTTCTTCCACCATCCCGCGACCGGATACACGGCGATCGCCTCCTTGCTCGCCAGCGCTGCAGCAGAGCCCTTCCAAATATCGGTGTGAAGCGAGCCCGACGACTGTTGCTGGTTGGAGCCGAACAACCAGCCCTTTTCGGTGGCCAGTTTGAGAGGCATTCACCGTTTTCACGTGCGCGAGCGTTGATCCGGAGCCGGAATGGGTCGACGTTGCCTTCGGGGCGGCGGACTGCGAAGCGTAGGCCGTGCGAAGGGTAGAGGTATCGACCGGTCCAACCACGATTCGACGGGTTGGGCTCGATGAAATAGGACAAGGTGACGCGCAGAAGGACCTCGGTGCCGCCTAGGTAGCTAAAAGCGGCGTAGCCAGATTATTGAGTCAAGTTTTGTGATGTTCG
>NZ_JARJBD010000112.1:0-29616 GCF_029269925.1 Rhodococcus sp. T2V | reverse complement strand
GATCTCGACGTCCGGAAACGGGCTCTTGAAGCTCACGTGGGTCACTCCCTCGAAGATTGCGGCGGGCTCCCACGCGCGAACGGCGGCGAGCCTCGTGGGTCGTCCGGGCAACCATAGGCCGTGACAGCCGTCACTTCATCGTGGTGCGACACCGAAGATGTTTGTGGTCGGCCCACAGTCCCCTGGTGGGAATGCGTCGAAGGTCCGAATTCGGGCTGTAGCCTGGCCACAGCGGGTGGACGGGATCGGAGGTCGTGGGGATGACCACAGCACACGGCGCGACGCAGCCGTTCGACGACGCGGCGATCGATCTCGCGAAGTGGGTGCACGACCGCCATCCGGAGATCGCGCGAGCCGCCACCGACGCGATCTGGGCGGAACTGCCGTCCTACCGCGCCACCGGACTGTACGACGATGTGGTCGCCCACGTCACCGCCGTCTTCGGGGTGTTCACCACCAGCGTCATCGAACAACGGAATCCGCGCCTCGACGATTTCGCGTTCACCTCCGGGCATGCCTCGGAGCGCGTCGCGCACGGCATCTCCCTGATCGACTTCCTTCACGCGTTCCGCATCGGGCAGATCGTCCTCTGGTCGTATGTTCTCGAATTCGTCCGATCGACGGAGGGCCAGCAGGAAACGGCACTGAGTCTCGTCGAGCACCTCATGCGCACGATCGAGGCGGGCTGCTCCGCCGCCGCGACCACCTACCTGCAGGCGCAGCAATATCTGGTGGCCGACCAGGAGCGCATCGCACTCGACTGTCTCGAGGATCTGCTCGCGGGGACCGTACCCGCCGTGCCGGTCCGGGTGGAGGCGATGCGCCGGGCCGGTCTGGAGGACGGCGCCGGGTTCGTCGTCCTCGTCTGCCGGGCGGGTTCGGAGGCGAACGGCGCGGATCCGATCCTCGACGCGCGCAGGGTGCTCTCCCGGCACCTGTCGGGGATGTTGGTGCCGTGGCGGCAGGAACTCGTCGGACTCGTCCCGCTCGAACGACTCAGCCCCGGCGCCCTGTCGCAGAGGGTCGCTCGCGCAGCCACCGAGCTGGGGACGACCCGGACGACGGCGTCGATCGGTATCAGCTCGACACACCGCGGGTTCGACCAG
This sequence comes from Rhodococcus sp. T2V, assembly GCF_029269925.1. NCBI lineage: Bacteria > Bacillati > Actinomycetota > Actinomycetes > Mycobacteriales > Nocardiaceae > Rhodococcus > Rhodococcus sp. T2V. Next base: position 28,510 of record NZ_JARJBD010000112.1, on the reverse strand, counting down.
ACGCCCGAAGCGTTGCTGGAGGCTCAGGTCGCGTGCGACCACCTGGGAGGCCGGCCCGAGGTCCAGATCTTCGACGATCTCTCGCCGCTGGACTACCTGGTGCGGCGCGCGGACCCGACCGCGCGCCGACTCGTCGAGCCCCAGCTGCGTGCGTTCATCGCCGAAGACCTGTCGGCGGGCGCGATCTACATCGAGACCCTGACGGCGTACGTCGCCCACGACATGAACGCGAAGGAGGCCGCCTCCGCGCTACAGATTCACGTGAACACGATGTACTACCGGCTGGGTCGGATCGCCGAGCGCACCGGCAAGGACCTGCGGCGGGTCGAGGACGTCGTCAATCTCCTTCTCGCGGTGCGGATCGCGTCGACGGAGCCGCGCTGAGTCGTGCGGCCGCGATGCGAGGTCAGGGGACGCGCAGGATCAGGGCGTCGCCCTGCCCGCCTCCGCCACACAGGGCGACGGCGCCGGTGCCGCCGCCGCGGCGCTGCAACTCGAGCGCGAGGTGCAGGGTGATCCGGGCGCCGGACATTCCGATGGGGTGCCCGAGGGCGATGGCGCCGCCGTTGACGTTGACTGCTTCGGGGTCGACGCCGAGTTCGCGGGTGGAGGCGATCCCGACCGCGGCGAACGCCTCGTTGATCTCGATCAGATCCAACGTGGTCGGTGAGATACCGGCTGCCTCACAGGCTTTCGCGATCGCTCCGGACGGCTGGAACTGCAGTCCCGAATCCGGCCCGGCGACCATCCCGTGCTCGCCGATCTCGGCCAGCCACGTCAGGCCTTCCGCCTCGGCGCGCTCCTTGCTCATCACCACCACGGCGCAGGCGCCGTCGTTGATGGTCGACGCGTTGCCCGCGGTCACCGTGCCGCCGGCCCGGAATGCGCCCCGCAGCCGCGCCAGCGTCTCGGGGGTCGTGTCCGGCCGGATGCCTTCGTCGCGGCGCAGCCAGGTGCTCTCCCCCTTGCGGGCGGGGATCTCGACGGGGACGACCTCGTCGTCGAAGACCCCGCTGTCCCACGCCTTCGCGGCGAGCTGGTGCGAGCGGGCGGCGAACGCGTCCTGGTCTTCGCGGGCGATGACGTCCCTGTCGTTGCCGGCCTCGGTGAGCAGCCCCATCGGCTGGTCGGTGAATGCGTCGTGCAATCCGTCGAGGGCCATGTGGTCGACCAGGGTGACGTCGCCGTACTTGAACCCGCCCCGGGACCCGGGCAGCAGGTGCGGGGCCTGGCTCATCGACTCCATCCCGCCGGCGACGATCACGTCGAACGCGCCGGACCGGATGAACTGGTCCGCGAGGATGATCGATTCGACCCCGGACAGGCAGACCTTGTTGATGTTGAGCGACGGCGTGCTCATCGGGATGCCGGCCTTCGCGGCCGCCTGGCGGGCGGGCATCTGCCCGGCGCCGGCGGTGAGGACCTGTCCCATGATGACGTACTGCACCCGGTCCGGGGCGACACCGGCCTTGCCGAGCGCCCCCTCGATGGCGATGGCGCCGAGGTCGGCACCGGAGAATCCGGCGAGTGAGCCCTGCAGCCGGCCGATCGGGGTGCGGGCGCCGGCGACGATCACGGAGGTGGTCATGTGCGGAAAGGCCTTTCGGGGGTGGGTTCGTCAGTTCGCGGCGAGGGTGCGGCTGATGACCAGTCGCTGAATCTGGTTGGTGCCCTCGAAGATCTGGGTGATCTTCGCTTCGCGCATGTACCGCTCGACGCGGAAGTCGCGGGTGTAGCCGTAACCGCCGAGGACCTGCACGGCGTCGGTGGTGACCTTCATGGCGGCGTCGGTGGCGACGAGCTTGGCGACGGACGCGTTGCGGGAGTAGGGGAGGCCGGCGTCGCGGCGGCGGGCGGCGTCGATGTACGTGGCGCGCGCCGAGTCGACGGCGGCGGCCATGTCGGCGAGCAGGAACCCGAGGCCCTGGTGGTCGATGATCTTCTTGCCGAACGCGGTCCGTTCCTGGGCGTAGGCCACGGCCTCGTCGAGAGCCGCCTGCGCGAGGCCGACGGCGACGGCGGCGATGCCCAGCCGGCCGGAATCCAGTGCGCTGAACGCGATCTGCAGTCCCTGCCCCTCCGTGCCGATGCGCCGCTCCACGGGTACGAAGGCGTCGTCGTAGTGCGCGGACGTCGTCGGCACGGCGTGCAGGCCCATCTTCTCCTCGGGCTTGCCGAACGTGAGTCCCTCGGTGTCCTTCGGGACCAGGAAGCAGGAGATCCCCTTCGAGCCCTCACCGGTGCGGGCGAAGAGGTTGTAGAAATCGGCGATGCCGCCGTGCGTGATCCAGGCCTTCGCGCCGTTGACGACGTACCCGCCGTCGGTCGCGGCGGCCTTGCAGGCCAGGGCGGCGGCGTCGGATCCGGCCTGCGGCTCGGACAGGCTGTAGGCGCCGATGGTGTTGCCGCCGAGCATGTCCGGGAGCCACTGCTGCTTCTGCTCGTCGGTGCCGAATGCCATCAGCGGGTGGCAGGCGAGGCTGTGGACGCTGACCGCCACCGCGACGGCGGCCCAGCGGGCGGCGATCTCCTCGAGCACCTGCAGGTACACCTCGTAGGGCTGCGCGCCGCCGCCCCACTCCTCGGGGTACGGCAGGCTCAGCAGTCCGGCCTCGCCGAGGGTGGCGAACACGCCTTCGGGGTAGGTCTCCGACTTCTCGTGCTCGTCGACGATCGGCGTCAGGACCTTGTCGGCGACGTCGCGCGTGAGCTGGATCAGGTCACGGGCTTCGTCAGTAGGCAGCAAACGATCGACGGCCACGGTGTCTCCTCGAGAAGGCTACGGAAAGCAGTACTGGATTACGGCCCAGAGTACTGATTGCAAAATAGTACTGCAAGGCACCTCCCAGTACTATTTCTGTCATGGAGCAGCCCACCCGACCCGGTTTCGCCACCCGACGGCGTACCCAGCTCTTCGACGCCCTCGTCGACCTCTTTCTGGTCGAGGGGTTCGCACACCTGACGCTCGACGAGATCGCGAACCGGCTGCGCTGTTCGAAGTCGACGCTGTACACCCTCGCCGGCAGCAAGGAACAGCTGGTCCGGGCCGCCACGGTGCACTTCTTCCGCCGCGCGACCGAGGACGTCGAGTCGCGCATCGAGCCGATCGGCGGGGCCCGCGAGCGGATCACCGCGTACCTGTCGGCCGTCGGCAACGCGCTCGCGGCCGCGTCCGACCAGTTCATGACCGACCTCGACGCCTTCCCCCCGGCACGGGAGGTCTACGAACGGAACACGCAGTTCGCGGCCGGTCGGGTCCAGGAGTTGATCACCGAGGGTGTCGCCGCCGGCGACTTCCGCGACGTGCACGCCGCGTTCGCCGCCGACCTCGCCGCCACCATGATGGTCCGCATCCAGCAACGCGGGGTCCGCGACAGCACCGGCCTCGACGACGCGCACGCCTACGCCGAACTCGCCGCCATCCTCACGGGCGGCATCAGCGCCTGAGCCGCGTCACCGAGTACGCGCGCCGAGTAGGTCCGCCGTTCTCCGCAACCGCATCAGCACCTGTAGATCGAGTGCCTTGTCGGGGTCGCGCCAGTCCGTTCCGAGGAGGCGATCGATCGCGTCGAGACGCTGGTACAGGGTGTTGACGTGGACGCCGAGGCTCGACGCGGTCGCCGCGTGGTGACGGCCGTGTGCCAGATACTCCGACAGCGTTTCGAGCAGCGGCACCCCGCGTGTGGACTGCTCCGCCATCAACGGCCCCAGCTGAGCCTCGGTCAGTTCGTCGAGGTGCTCACGCGCCAGGTGGCTCAGCAGGATCCGGTAGATACCCAGACCGCGCGCGGAGGAGACCTCCCCCGAGCGTCCGAGGGTGTCGAGCACGTCGACGGTCTGCTGCGCCTCGACGTAGGCGTGCGCGAGCGCCTTCGCCCCGCGCGCGGGTTCCGCGATACCGATCGTCGCGTGCCCGGAGGTGAACACCGCCTGGACGGACGTGGAGTCCTTGGCGGGGACGACGGCCAGTGCGCGGGAGCCGTGTTCCGCCGCAACGGTTCCCGGTGGGAGCGGCAAATTTTCGAGGGCGGTGCGGATGGACGTGTCCGGCCCCGCGGCGGTCGCCACCGCGATGCAGTACGTCGTGTCGGGATTCAGACCGGCCAACCGCAGTTGCCTGCGCTCGTCCTGCTCGGTGGCGGCCGGATGCGTCAGCAGATCGACGAGAAACGCGTCCCGCGCGCGACGCGTCGCCTCACCGGCCGCGCGTTCCTCGGCGAGCGACAGGTGCGATCGCCGGTGCGGCCCGTTCGAGCAGCAGACGCGTGGTCGGCTGCTCCGCGCCCAGGGACAGCAGCGCGCCGAGCATCTCCCCGGCCGCCGCGACGCGTTGCGCCAGCACCCCGCGTCGTGCGATGTGGTCTCTCCCGCCTGCGCGCAACTCGCGGACCGCCGCCGCCACATCGTCCGCGTGCGGCATGAGTTCCGCCGGTAACGCAGACTCGTCCAGCACGAAATATGCCGGTTGCCGGGAGAGTTGCGCGACCTCCTGCACCAGGCGCTGCACTCCCGCGCCGAGCAGCACCACCTGGGTCAGCGTCCGGTCCCATTGCAGAATCTGTTCGAGTTCGTTCGTGCGCTGCGACAATTCGGCGTTCACCGCTTCGAGCCGCGCGACGGTGTCGCGGTCGCGTTCCAGCGAGCGCACGTTCTCGATAGCGATCGCCGCATGCGCCGCCAGCGCCGACAACAGCGCGATCTCGGATTCGGTGAACGCCCGCTCCTGACGCTTGCACGCGAACAACGCACCGATGACACGGTCGGCGACACGGAGAGGAACCCCGAGCAGGCCGCGCATGTTCTCCGACCGCGCCGCGCTGTCGGCTCCAGTGATGTGCCGGAAGGCCGGTTCGCTCTGGTAGTCGGGGGTCCACTCCGGCGCCGACCGGCGGACGATCAGGCCCACGAGTCCCTCGTCCAGTGACAGCCGGATGCCGACGAGGTTCGGGGTCAGTGCCCCGCTGGTGACCTCGATGACGAATTCCTCGTCGTAGACCGACCCCATGTAGGCGAGATCCACCCCGAGCAGTTGCCGCGCCTGGTCGACCACCTCCTGCAGCAGAGCCCGGTCGTCGCGGACCGTCGTCAGCCGGACCGCGATGTCGTTGAGCGCCGCCAGTTCCCTGCTGCGTTGCCGGCGCTGGTCGAGCTGGGCGCGCAGCCGTAGCGCGGCGTTGGCCTCCCGTTCGACAGTCGCCCGGTCGGACGGGTCGGAGTCGTCGATCAGCGTGCGCCGGAGGGTCTCGAGTTCGTTGAGGGGTGCATCGTCGAGCAGCAGTTCCATCCAGCCGCGATCGGCAGTGCTCACTGGTGTCTCCATCCATGGATTCCTGGATTCGATAGATGGAATCTACATTGGCCGAGATCCAGATCACAGCTACGTTTGAACCATCGCCTTCTCGCCCGCAAAGGACTGGTTCTCGTCATGTTGATCGATGCACTGTTTGCAGCCCTTCCGGCGGATCGTGTCGTGCGCGACCCCGACGTCGCCGCCCGGTACCAGCACGACGAGGCGGAATGGGCGCCGTATGCGGTCCCGCTCGCTGTCGTCCGGCCCCGAACGGCGCTCGAAGTCCAGGCCGTCGTGCGCGCGTGCCTCGAGCATGACACCGCCGTCGTCACGCGGGGCGCAGGCACCGGCCTGTCCGGCGGGGCGAACGCGACCGACGGCTGCGTCGTCCTCGCGCTCGAGGGCATGAACGCGATCAAGGAGATCGATCCCCTCGAGCGGTACGCCGTCGTCGAACCCGGTGTGGTGAACGATCATCTCCGTGCCGCCTGCGCCGAACACGGACTCTGGTATCCGCCGGACCCGGCCAGCGCGCCGTGGTCGACGATCGGAGGGAACGTCGCCACCAACGCGGGCGGACTGTGCTGCGTCAAGTACGGCGTCACCCGTGACTACGTGCTCGGCATGCAGATCGTCACCGGCACCGGTGAACTCGTGCGTCTCGGACGCAAGACCGCCAAGGGGGTGGCCGGCTACGACCTGGCGGGTCTGATGGTCGGGTCCGAAGGAACGCTCGGCGTCATCACCGAAATCACGGTCAGGTTGCGCCCGCTGCAGGACCCGCAGCGCACGGTGGCCGGCTACTTCGACTCCATCGTCGATGCGGGCCGGGCCGTCAGCGCGGTGGCCGCGGCGGGACTCACCCCGTCGGCGCTCGAGTTGGTGGACAAGCAGTGCCTCATCGCGGTCGACGCGTGGAAGAAGATGGGACTGTCGGTGGAGGCGAACGTCGTCCTCCTCGGCCGCATCGACACCGCCGGCGCCATCGGCGACGAGGAGGCGGAGAAGATGCTGTCGTGCTTCGACGAAGCCGGAGCCACGTGGTCTGCCGTGTCCACCGACCAGGAGGAGGCGGATGCGTTGTTCGCTGCGCGCCGCCTGGCCTACCCGGCGATGGAGCGGCTCGGGCCGGTCCTCACCGAAGATGTGTGCGTGCCGAAACGGGCTGTCCCCGAGATGCTTGCACGCATCGAACAGATCGGCATCGCCCACGACACCACGATCGCCAACATCGCACACGCCGGCGACGGAAACCTGCACCCGCTGCTCATCACACCCCGCGACGACGAGCCCGCCCGCGCCCGCGCGCAGGCCGCCTTCGCGGAGATCATCGACGCCGCACTCGAACTCGGCGGCACCGTCACCGGCGAACACGGTGTCGGTCTGCTGAAGATGGAAGGTCTTGCCCAGGAACTCGATCCGGTCGTGCTGGACATGCACCGATCGGTGAAGAACGCCCTCGATCCGCACGGAATCCTGAACCCGGGGAAGGTAGTGCGCTTCGCGCCCGTGAGTACTTGTTAACCGCCGGCGGTTAACAAGTACTCACGGGGGAGTATGGGATGGTGGCGGCGCTGTTCTCGTCGACGTTGATGCTGCGCCCGAGTTGCGGGAAGGCGCGCTGGGCGCAGTCGGGGCGCTCGCACACCTTGCAGCCGGGTCCGATGGGGACGGCGGTGGACGGGTCGTCGATCTGCAGGCCGTGGGAGTAGACGAGTTTGCTCGCGTACGTGAGGTCGCAGCCCAGGCCGATCGCGAAGTCCCGCTTCTGGGACAGGTAGCCGGGGGCGGACTCGTCGGTGGTGCGGGCCAGCCACAGGTAGGAGCGCCCGTCGGGCATCTGGGCGATCTGGGTGCGGATCCGCCCCGGGGTGGCGAAGGCGTCGTGCACCACCCACAGTGGGCAGCTGCCGCCGACCCTCGAGAAGTGGAAAGCGGTGGCGGACTGGCGTTTGGAGATGTTTCCGGCACGGTCGGTGCGGACGAAGAAGAACGGCACCCCGCGCCGGCCGCGGCGCTGCAGCGTGGACAGGCGGTGGCAGATGGTTTCGAAACCGACCTCGAACTTCATCGACAACAGGTCGATGTCGTAGCGCAGCGCCTCCGCGGCGGCGAGGAACGCGGTGTAGGGCAGGATCAGGGCGCCGGCGAAGTAGTTCGCGAGCCCGATCCGGGCCAGATCCCGAGACTGGGTGGGAAGTGAGTCCGCCTTTCCGATGATCACGTCGATCGTCTCGGCCTGGGTGAGGAACGCCAGCTGCGTGGCGAGTTGGAAGGCGCGCTGACCGGGGCTGAGTCTGCGTGCCAGCGTGAGGATCCGGGCATCAGGGTCGAAGGTGCGTTTCGGGCCGGGCCGGTCGGGGTCGTCGGTGCGGATGGTCACGGTGATGTCGTGCTCGTCGTGCAACAGCCGGCTCAGTTGCAGATCCATCCCGCCGAGAGTCAAACCCCTTGAGGTAAACAGTTTTTCGGCAGCAGTGTCGAGTTCGGGGATGTGGTTGCGGTGGTCGTAGAAGAAGTCGCGGACATCCTCGTAGGGCATCGCCGTCGACGGGTCCGCCAGTGTGCCGTCGACGCCGGAGGAGAACTGCTCGAGTTGCGCGGTGGCGCCGCGCAGTCGCCGGTGCAACCCGACCAGCACCCGGGCCGCGGCGGGAACCCGGGAGATGAGTTCGTCGATGTCGGTGGTGGACAGGTCGGCGGCCTCGGGGTTCTCCCCGAACACCTCCTGTAGGTCGGCCAGCAGCCGGGCGTCGGTGTCGGCGGCGAAGAACGACATGTCCAGATCGAGTTCGGAGTTCAGCCTCAGCAGCACCTGCACCGTCAGCGGGCGCTGGTCGTTCTCGAGCTGATTGACATAGCTGGTGGACAACCCGAGGGTCTTCGCGAGCGCCGACTGGGTCAGCCCGCGCTCCTCCCGCAGCCGCCGAAGCCGGCCACCGGCATACATCTTCTGCATACCCGAAAAGGTAACACCCACCGTTTACACAAAGTTCGCAAGTTTGCAGAATTCGATCCGCAAAAATACTCCTTTGCGGCGTATTTCGCAGGTAGAGGCGTCTGTGTAGCGTGCGAAATCGAGACAGCTCAACGATGCCCGGAGGCACACCTGTGAAGACCCATCTCGTACGCACACACCGCTCCGCCGAGGACTTCCCGCGCGAGGAGCACCTGGCGTGGAAGATCGCCGAGGTCGCCACCGACCCCGCCCCGGTGCCCGCCGAGACCGCCGAGATGATCGTCAACCGGATCATCGACAACGCCGCCGTCGCCGCGGCCTCCCTGACCCGCCGCCCGGTGTCCAACGCCCGGGCGCAGGCGCGGTCGCATCCCTACAGCCCCGGGGCGACTGTATTCGGCATCGACGGAACGTTCTCGCCCGAGTGGGCGGCGTGGGCGAACGGGGTCGCTGTGCGGGAGTTGGACTTCCACGACACGTTCCTCGCCGCCGAGTACTCACACCCCGGTGACAACATTCCGCCGATCCTCGCGGTCGCCCAGCACACCGGCCTGTCCGGCGCCGACCTGATCCGCGGTCTGGCCACCGGCTACGAGATCCAGGTCGACCTGGTCCGCGCGATCTGCCTGCACGAGCACAAGATCGACCACGTCGCGCACCTCGGCCCGTCCGCGGCCGCCGGGATCGGCACCCTGCTGGGCCTCGGCACCGACACCGTCTACCAGGCGATCGGGCAGGCCCTGCACACCACCACCGCCACCCGCCAGTCCCGCAAGGGGGAGATCTCCAGTTGGAAGGCGTACGCCCCCGCCTTCGCCGGCAAGATGGCCGTCGAGGCCGTCGACCGGGCACTGCGCGGCGAGGGCGCACCGTCGCCGATCTGGGAGGGCGAGGACGGCGTCATCGCCTGGCTGCTCGGCGGCCCGAACGCCGAATACCAGGTGCCGCTGCCCGGCCCCGGCGAGGCCAAGCGGGCCATCCTCGATACCTACACCAAGGAACACTCCGCCGAGTACCAGAGCCAGGCCCTGATCGACCTCGCCCGCCGGATGCGTGGCCGCATCGGCGGCCTCGACCAGATCGCGTCCATCGTGCTGCACACCAGCCACCACACCCACGTCGTGATCGGCACCGGCTCGAACGACCCGCAGAAGTTCGACCCCACCGCCTCCCGCGAAACCCTCGACCACTCGGTGATGTACATCTTCGCCGTCGCGCTGCAGGACGGCATCTGGCACCACGAACGGTCCTACGCCCCCGAACGCGCGCAGCGCCCCGACACCATCGAACTGTGGCAGAAGATTTCCACCGCCGAGGACCCGGAGTGGACGCGCCGTTACCACTCGACCGACCCGGACGAGAAGGCGTTCGGCGCCCGCGCCGAGATCACCCTGAAGAGCGGTGAGGTGATCGTCGACGAACTCGCGATCGCCGACGCGCACCCGCTCGGTGCCCGGCCGTTCGCCCGCGAGCAGTACGTCGCGAAGTTCCGCACCCTCGCCGAAGGCGTGATCGCGCCGGACGAGCAGGACCGGTTCCTCGCCGCCGCCGCCCGCACCCCCGAACTGCAGGCCGGTGAGCTGGGCCAGCTCACGTTCGCCGTGTCCGACGATGTCCTCGCCCGGGCCCCGAAGTCGCCGAAGGGGTTGTTCTGATGACCGGCCTCATCGCCGCGGCCACCACCGCCACCGACAAACGGACGGCGTTCCGGGCCGGTCTGACGTCGGGCACGATCCAACGCCTGCCCGGTGCGATCAACCCGCTGACCGCGAAATTGATCCAGGAGATCGGCTTCGAGGGCGTCTACGTCTCCGGTGCCGTGGTGTCCGCAGACCTGGCCCTGCCCGACATCGGGCTGACCACCCTGACCGAAGTGTCGGGCCGGGGCCGGCAGATCGCCCGCGTCACCGACCTGCCGGTGCTCATCGACGCCGACACCGGGTTCGGGGAACCGATGTCCGCCGCTCGCACGATCACCGTCCTCGAGGACGCCGGGATCGCCGGCTGCCACCTCGAGGATCAGGTCAACCCGAAGCGGTGCGGGCACCTCGACGGCAAGGCCGTGGTGCCGACCGAGGAGATGGTCCGCCGGCTGCGGGCCGCGGTGTCGGCACGGCGGGACCCGGACTTCGTAATCTGCGCCCGCACCGACGCCGCCGGGATCGACGGCATCGACGCGGCGATCGAGCGGGCCAAGGCGTACGCCGACGCCGGTGCCGACCTGATTTTCACCGAGGCCCTGCACACCGAGGAAGACTTCGCGAAATTCCGGGCGGCGGTCGATATTCCGTTGCTGGCGAACATGACCGAATTCGGTAAGTCGCAGCTGATCCCGGCGCAGACCCTCGAGGACATCGGCTACAACGCGGTGATCTACCCGGTCACCACGTTGCGCCTGGCGATGGGTGCCATCGAGGCCGGGCTCCGCGAAATCCACGACACGGGCACGCAGGAAGGGCTGCTCGGCCGGATGCAGACCCGCTCGCGCCTGTACGAGCTGCTCGACTACGAGCGCTACAACGAGTTCGATTCCGGGGTCTTCAACTTCACACTCACGGGGAGCCAGTGATGACCGAAACCGCGATACCCACCATCTACAAGGGGCTTGCCGGTGTCGTCGTCGACACCACCGCCATCTCCAAGGTGGTGCCGGAGACCAATTCGCTGACCTACCGCGGCTACGCCGTGCAGGATCTGGCGGCGCACTGCAGCTTCGAGCAGGTCGCGTATCTGCTGTGGAACGGGGAGTTGCCCACCGACGCGCAGCTGGCCCTGTTCACCCAGCGTGAGCGCGCCGCTCGCCGGGCCGACCGGTCGCTGCTGTCGCTGGTGACGAAGCTGCCGGAGAACTGCCACCCGATGGATGTGGTGCGCACCGCGATCAGCTATCTCGGCGCCGAGGACCCGGACGAGGACGACAACACCCCGGTCGCCAACCGGGCGAAGGCGTTGCGGATGATGGCGGTGCTGCCGACCATCGTGGCCGCCGATCACCGTCGCCGCCGCGGCCTCGACCCGATCGCCCCGCACAGCCATCTGGGGTTCGCGGAGAACTTCCTGCACATGTGCTTCGGGGAGGTGCCCGCCCCGGAGTTGGTGAAGGCGTTCGAGGTGTCGCTGATCCTCTACGCCGAGCACTCCTTCAACGCGTCCACGTTCGCCGCCCGAGTGGTGACCTCGACGCTCTCCGACATCTACAGCGCCGTCACCGCCGCGATCGGGGCGCTGAAGGGGCCACTGCACGGCGGCGCCAACGAGGCCGTCATGCATCACATGCTCGAGATCGGCGACCCCGCCCTTGCCGAGCAGTGGCTGCTCGGCAAGCTCGCCGCCAAGGCCAAGGTGATGGGCTTCGGGCACCGCGTCTACAAGAACGGCGACTCCCGCGTCCCCACCATGAAGCAGGCCTTCCTCGACGTCGCCGCCCACACCGACGGCGACAGGTGGGTGCAGATGTACGAGATCCTCGAGACGACCATGAACGAGGCCACCGGCATCAAACCGAACCTCGACTTCCCCACCGGTCCCGCCTACTACCTGATGGGCTTCGACATCGAGGTGTTCACTCCCATCTTCGTGATGAGCCGCATCACCGGCTGGACCGCCCACATCATCGAGCAGGGCCACTCGAACGCGCTGATCCGCCCACTGTCGGAGTACACCGGCGTCGCGCAGCGTGCCCTGATGCGCTTCGCGCCTGTGAGTACTTGTTAACCGCCGGCGGTTAACAAGTACTCACAGGGGCTATGGTGTCCGAGGCCGTCCGTGCGGCCACGATCGGCGAGGGAACCCGGTGCGAATCCGGGACTGACGCGCAACGGTAACGGTCCTCCACGACCGGAAGTCCGACTACTCAACGATCGAGTTGTGACGATCCTCGGCTCCGCGACTGGGCCCTGATGAAGGAGTTCGCTCTTCATGCGCACGTCTTGGCGGCATTTCGCTGCTCTCACCGCCGCCTCGGCCGTCTTGGTCTCGGCCTGCTCGTCGTCCTCGGACGAACCGGCGCCCGAGAGGGCCCCGGAGTCCTCCGCTACCCGATGACCGTCGAAAACTGTGGGCACGCCGTCACCATCGACGCACCACCGCAGCGCGCGGTGTCGCTCAATCAGGGCTCGACCGAGATCCTGCTGTCCCTCGGTCTTGCGGACCGGATGGTCGGCACCGCCACCTGGACCGACCCCGTCCGCGACAACCTGGCCGCCGACAACGCGAAGGTGCCGCGGCTCGCCGACAACAAGCCGTCGTTCGAGGTGGTCCTCGACACCGAACCCGACTTCGTGTCGGCCTCGTTCGGCGGCACTCTCGGGCCTGGCGGTGTCGCCGACCGGAACCAGTTCGACCAGTTGGGCGTCCCCAGCTACCTCTCGCCCACCGACTGCGACGGCAAGACGGACGAGAGCGTCAACGCGGACGGGGCACGTACCGAACCGCTACGCATCGACACCGTCTACCAGGAGATCCGCGAACTCGCCGCCATCTTCGACGTCCGCGCCCGCGGTGAGCAGTTCGTGGCGGAGCTGCAGCAGCGGTTCGACGCCGCGTCGAGGACGGTCGAGGCGTCCGGGGTATCGCTCGCGTACTGGTTCGCCGACACCAACACCCCGTACATGGCGGGGTGCTGCGGATCCTCCGGCATCATCACCAATTCGGTGGGGGCGCAGAACATCTTCGCCGACACCACCAACGAATGGCCCCAGGTCAGCTGGGAGAGCGTCCTCGACCGCGACCCGACCGCCCTCGTCCTCGCGGACCTCAGCCGCCGCAGCATCGACGGAGACGCTCTCGATAGCAAGATCGCGTTCCTCGAAACGAACCCGGTCACCCAGCGGCTCACCGCCGTTCGCGACAAGCGGTACATCGTGGTCAACGGCGCCGACCTGAACCCGTCGATCCGCACCATCGACGGCGTGGAGAAGACAGCAGCCGCGCTGCAGCAGTGGGGACTGGCGAACTAACTGTGGTGGCCACACGGTTCGACTCCCGGCCGCTGCTCGGGGCATGCCTGCTCGGCGGCTTCGCGGTGCTGGCGGCGTCGATCGCCGTCGTCATCACCATCGGACCCGCCGGCCTGTCCGTCGGTGACGTCTACGCGGTCGTGTTCGAGCGCCTCGGATTCGGGAACGCCGACATCAGCCGCATCAAAGAGGGCATCGTCTGGGAACTGAGACTGCCCCGCACCCTCCTCGCCGCCGTCTGCGGCGCGGGACTGGCGCTGTGCGGGGCGATCATGCAGTCGCTGCTGCGCAATCCGCTCGCCGACCCGTTCGTGCTCGGCATCTCGTCGGGGGCGTCCACCGGGGCGGTGCTGATCGCGGTGCTCGGTCTCGGCGCCGGCGCGGTGTCGCTGTCGGCGGGGGCGTTTGCGGGCGCGGTGATCTCGTTCGTCCTGGTGATGCTGCTGGCTGCCGGTGCAGGCGGTGGAACGTCCCGAGTGGTGCTCGCGGGAGTGGCCGGGACGCAGCTGTTCTCGGCGTTGACGTCGTTCATCGTGATCTCGTCCGCGGACGCCGAGCAGACCCGCGGTGTGCTGTTCTGGCTGCTCGGTTCGCTCTCCGGTGCCGATTGGGCCGACGTCACCCTGTGCGGGGCAGTCACTCTCGTGGGACTGCTGGTGTGCCTGACGCAGTCGTCCGCGCTGGACGCCTTCACGTTCGGGAACACTGCGGCCGCCGCACTCGGGGTGTCCGTGCGGTGGATCCGGATTCTCCTGCTGACCGTCACCGCACTCGTCACCGCCGCCCTGGTGAGCGCCGCGGGCGCGATCGGGTTCGTGGGACTGGTCCTGCCGCACGCCGCACGGTTCCTCGTCGGTCCCCGGCACAGCCGGCTGCTACCCACCACCGCCCTGGTCGGCGCCGTCTTCATGGTGTGGGTGGACGCGATCGCGCGCACCGTGTTCGCGCCGCAAGAGGTTCCGGTCGGCGTCGTCACCGCCCTGATCGGCGTCCCTGCCTTCGCCGTCATCCTCTTCCGCATGCGGACCAGCCGATGACGCTTTGCAGCGTTGCCGACCGCTGAGCGCATCCGGCTCCCAGAGCCAGGGTCGCACTGCCTGTGGCCCCGCCCCCTTCCGTTCGGGGCCACAGGCATCTGGCGGGTGTGTCAGAGGCCGGCGCGGACCAGCTTCGCGGCGTCGACGAGGTTGCGCAGCGACGCGGCCACCTCCACCGGACCGCGGGTCTTCAGTCCGCAGTCCGGGTTGACCCACAACCGTTCCGCGGGAACCGCTTCGAGCGCTTCCTTCAGCGAGGCTGCGATCTCCTCGACGCTCGGCACGCGCGGGGAGTGGATGTCGTAGACACCCGGGCCGACGCCGAGGTCGAACCCGACGGCGTTCAGGTCACCTAGGACCTCCATGTGCGAGCGGGCCGCCTCGATCGACGTCACATCCGCGTCCAGGTTCGCGATGGCGTCGATGACCTCACCGAATTCCGAGTAGCACAGGTGGGTGTGGATCTGCGTCGAGTCCGCGACCCCCGAGGTCGCGAGCCGGAACGCCCCCACGGACCAGTCCAGGTAGGCGGTCTGCTCGGCCGCCCGCAGCGGCAGGAGTTCGCGCAGTGCGGGTTCGTCGACCTGGACGATCCGGATCCCGGCACCCTGCAGGTCGACCGTCTCGTCGCGGATGGCGAGGGCCACCTGGTTCGCCGAGTCCGCCAGCGGCTGGTCGTCGCGCACGAACGACCACGCCAGGATGGTCACCGGACCGGTGAGCATGCCCTTGACCGGGCGCTGGGTGAGGGACTGCGCGTAGGTGATCCAGCTGACGGTCATCGGGTTCGGACGGCGCACGTCGCCGTAGAGGATCGGCGGACGGACGCACCGGGACCCGTACGACTGCACCCACCCGTTCTCGGTGGCGAAGAACCCGTCCAACTGCTCGGCGAAGTACTGCACCATGTCGTTGCGTTCCGGCTCACCGTGCACGAGGACGTCGAGGCCCAGTTCCTCCTGCAGCGCAACGACAGCGGCGATCTCGGCGCGCATCCGGGTCAGGTACTCGGCGTCGTCGATCTCCCCCTTGCGCAGCGCGGCCCGCGCCACCCGGATCGCGGTGGTCTGCGGGTAGGAACCGATGGTGGTGGTCGGCAGCAGCGGCAACTCCAGCGCGGCCTGGGCCGGGCGTCGCTGATCGGCCGGGGAGCGGCCGGCGTCGGAGGACAGGATCGTCTCCAGCCGGGCGCGGATTGCGTTGTCGCGCAGCCGCGGGTCGGTGGTGCGGGTCGAGGCCGCCGCCCGGGCCAGCGCGAACTCCTCGTCCACCGTCTCCCTACCCTCGGTGAGTGCCGTGGCCAGCGTGACCACCTCGCCGACCTTCTCGGTGCCGAACGCCAGCCACGACCGCAGGGCCTTGTCCACGTTCTTCTCGGCGGCCAGGGTGTACGGAACGTGCAGCAGCGAGCAGGAGGTGGACACCGCCAGCGATCCGGTGCTGCCGAGCAGGGTGCCGAGGGTGGTCAGGGCGTTCTCGAGGTCGGTGCGCCAGATGTTGCGCCCGTCCACGACGCCGGCGACGACGTGCTTGCGGGTCAGTTCGGGAACCGCGGCGAGGGCGTCGGATCCGGCGACCAGATCGACCGCGATGCCCTCGACCCCGGTCGCGGCGATCGCGGGCAGCGCGTCGCCGAGGCTGCCGAAGTACGACGCCAGCAGGATCGCGGGACGGGATTCGACGGCGGACAGCTGGTCGTAGACGCGCTTCGCGGTAGCGATCTCCTCCGGGGTGCGGTCGGCGACCAGGGCCGGTTCGTCGATCTGCACCCACTCGGCGCCGGCGTCGTGGAGCTGGGTCAGCAGATCCGCATACAACGGCACCAGCTCGTCGATCCGGTCCAGCAGCGGCGCCTCCGAGCCGACGGCCTTCGACAGCAGCAGGAACGTCACCGGACCCACGATCACCGGGCGGGCTGCGATGCCGAGTTCGAGGGCCTCACCGAGTTCGCCGAGCACCTTCGACGCATTCAGGGTGAACGTGGTGGACGGGGTGATTTCGGGGACGAGGTAGTGGTAGTTGGTGTCGAACCACTTCGTCATCTCCAGCGGGGTGACGCTGTCGGTGCCGCGGGCGGCGGCGAAGTACCGGTCGAGTTCGTCGTCGATGCCGGCGACACGGTCGGGCAGGGCGCCGAGCAGGACGGCGGTGTCGAGGACCTGGTCGTAATACGAGAACGTGTTGACCGGGATCGAATCGAGCCCGGCATCGCGCAGGCCGGTCCAGATCTGCCGGCGCAGGTCGGCGCCGACCGCGGCCAGATCGGCGGCGTCGGCGCGGCCTGCCCAGTACGCCTCGACGGCCTTCTTGAGTTCGCGGTTCGGACCGATACGAGGTGAGCCCAGTACGGTCGCGGTGAAGAGGGTGGTCACGGTGTTTCTCCAGGTACGTGCAGGGAAGGACCACCACCGGCAGAAACGAGTACACCTCTCGAGCCCGAGACAAAGCACGCTGCGACACGAGAAGGCCTACACGCCCATTCCCCGAGGCGGTGGACCGTCGGGCACGGCGTGCCCGACACAGTGGCAGGTCTTCGGACTCGCGGGCACCCGGTGGCATCCACCGGACCTAATGGCCGTCGCTTCCCAGGCGAAATGCCCAGTGCATGATGACGGCGGTCGTTCCCACTCACCGCTGCGGGACAGTCCCGGATTCTCACCGGGTTCCCTCTCACACCCCGAGACCCCCCGGAGGGATTCGCGGTGCTTCGACGCCCGGTGCGGTCTTCGGGGCTCCTCATGACCGTGCCGGGCGAACCAGCTGCACCGGTCAGCATAGGGGACGACCCCGTCCGGGTGGGACACGACACCCGTGTGGATGCCACCGGGAAGGTTGCTCAGGTTCCTGACCAGTTCGCCCGCCCACCCTGCAGGAACGCCGAGACCCCGGCCCGGAAATCGTCGCTGCTATATACCGCGCGGACCAAATCCGCGGATTCCGGCAACTCCGCCGTTCGGATCCGGCGCAGTACCTCACGGGTTGCGACCACCGTCAACGGCGCCGCCGCGAGCAGCTCCCCGGTCACCTCCGTCACCAGGTCGTCGAACAGCCCGGGCCCGGCGGTCTCGGCCACGAATCCGATCGACGCGGCGTCGGCGGCCGGCAGCATCCGGGCCCGTGCCACCATCGAGGCCAGCCGGGCGGGCCCGATCCGATCGGCGAGCAACGCCAGCGGATACGCGGACAGCGCGTTGCCCAACGTGCGGGCGATCGGCAACCCGAAGTACGAGCGCGTGGTCGCGACCCGGACGTCGCACGCCGCCGCGACAATCAGCCCCGCACCTACACAGGCCCCGTCGATCACCGCCAACGTCGGCACCCGCACCTGCTCCAGGCGATGGAGCACCGCCACGAACCGATTCTCGTATGCCACACCGTCCTCACCATCGGTGAAAGACCGGAAGTGCGCGATGTCGGAGCCGGCAGCGAACGCCCGGCCGGCGCCGCGCAGGACCAGCAACCGCACCGTCGGGTCCGCGTTCACCCGCTCGCACACGCGGCCGAGGTCCTCGTACATCCGCGGTGTCAACGCGTTGAGCTTGCCCGGCCGGTTGAAGGTGACCGTCACCACCGCGTCCGCCTCCTCGATGATCAGGTCCGGGGCCTCGCGTCCCGCGGCCACCTCTGCCGTGCCGGTCGTCATGGTCGTCATCGCACTTCCGCCCTCACTGCTCATTCCGCTCGCTCACACCCTCGTTGTGCGGCACCCGCAACACTACGTCGCCGATCGAAACGGTGAAATACGTTGCAGCTGAGTAATTGTGCAACACTAGGTGAGTTGGATTGCGAATGTTGCAACCACGATGAGGCGAGTTCCCCGGGGGAGACGCTCGGCTGAGGTTCCCTCCATTCATCGAGGCGTCGCATGTGTGGTTTCTCCATAGTTTCGAGCTGATCTGGCTCATACAGTGATCACGTCACGCCACGTCGCCCGGTCGGGCGCGCCCACTCTTCAGAAAGCAGAGACATTCATGTCGTCTGTCCTGCAGAAACCCGAGATCGAGGCGAGGGTGGTCCGGAAGGTCGCGCGGCGGCTCATCCCGTTCCTCGGCCTGGCCTATTTCGTCAACTACCTCGACCGGACCAATATCGGGCTGGCGAAGTTGACCATGAGCACGGAACTCGGCCTCACCGAGACGATGTTCGGCCTGGCCTCCGGCCTGTTCTTCATCGGGTATCTCCTGTTCGAGGTGCCGAGCAATCTCGCGCTGCACCGGTTCGGGGCACGCCGCTGGATCGCCCGGATCATGCTCACGTGGGGGATCATCGCGGCGGCAATGGCCTTCGTGCCCAATGTCGGATCGCTGTACGGGCTGCGCATGCTGCTGGGTATCGCCGAGGCGGGCTTCTTCCCCGGAGTCCTGCTCTATCTGACCCTGTGGTTTCCCCGCGCCTACCGGGTCCGGCTGATGGGTCTGTTCCTTCTCGCGCTCCCGGTGTCGTCGGCGCTCGGGGCACCGTTGTCGAGCGCCATCATCCAATACTGTGACGGCCTGTTCGGACTGTCCGGTTGGCGCGTGATGTTCCTGATCGAGGGGATACCCGCCGTCCTCCTCGCGGTGGTCACATGGTTCTACCTGACGGACCGGCCGTCGCAGGCCACGTGGCTGGTCGAGGACGAAAAGGTTTGGCTCACTCGCGAACTCGAATCCGAGGCCTCGGAATCCGGTTCCCACGGGTCGGTGCGCCGGGCGCTGACGGATTCCCGCGTGTGGATGCTGGGCCTCGTCTACTTCGGGATCACCTACGGCCTGTACTCGCTCAGTTTCTTCCTGCCCAGCATCGTCGCCGGGTTCAAGAAGACGTTCGCCACCGATTTCTCGCTGTTCACCACCGGGTTGATCGTCGCGGTTCCGTTCGCGGTCGGCGCCGTCGCAATGGTGTTGTGGAGCAGGCACTCCGACCGGACGGGTGAGCGTATCTGGCACGTCGCCGTCCCCACCCTGATCGGAGCCGTCTCCATCCCGGTCGCCCTGTACATGCAGTCGCCGCTCACGACGATGATCTCGGTCACCGTCAACGCAGTCGGTGTGTTCTGCGCACTGCCCGTGTTCTGGTACCTGCCCAGCACATTCCTGACCGGCGTCGGCGCCGCGGCAGGCATCGCCGTCGTCAACTCGGTGGGCAACCTGAGCGGTTTCGGGGCCCCGTACGTCACCGGATGGCTGTTCGACGCCACCGGGAACTCGCGCGCCGGCCTGTGGGTCGTGGGGGCGGTCATGCTCGTCGCAGTGATGCTGGTACTCGTCCTCAGATCCCGGGTAAGTGCCACGCGCAGTACCGAAGACGCCGAAACGCGCGTCGCTGAGGGTGCGGGTCAGCGGTCCTCGGCGATCCGCTCGAGCAGTGGGCGGGTCCGGTAGGGGATGGCGTCGCGCATGGCGACGGACACCGTGGTGCGCTCGATCCCGGGCACGGCGAGGATGAGGCCTGCGACGCGGTACAGGTCGTCGGCATCGACGGCGACCACGCCGATGTGCAGGTCTGCCGCTCCGGAGATGCCGACGACCTCGACCACCTCGGCGATGTCCCGCAGGTGTTCGATGACGTCCTCGAGGCGGTGCTGGTCGACCACCGCGGTGACGAACGCCTGCAAGGGGTACCCCAGGTCGCGGGGTGACACGCAGCGGTCCACGGGCGCGAGCACGCGCTGCTCCTCCCAGCGAGACATTCGTGCCTGCACGGTATTCCGTGCCATCCCCAGCAGGGTAGCCAGTTGGACGCCGGTTGCGCGGGGAGCGTCGCACAGGGCGAGAAGCAGGCGGGCGTCGGTTCGATCGAGTCTCGTCATGTAGCGCAGTATCCCACACTCTCCGTGTCGAGAGTTGGGCATTCTGCTTAACATTACGGATAGCACTTGCGCATGCTGGATCCCGATTCTTGCATGAGTGCATCATTATGACCGAAACGGTCGCACATGGGCGGCACCGAGCAGGTCGCCACTCCTGACCGCACCGGCGGCGAGCCATGTGACGGCATGGCGCCGCCCGCAGGCGAGGAAGAGGGGGGCTCCTCGGCCGCGGGCGGCTATGGCCCTCCAGCCGAGGGGTGACCGGTCAGGGGGCCTCGCTGGTCCGTGGGGCCGCCGGGGCCGCGGACCAGCGTAGATGCCGGGTACCCGATATGTGCGGGACTATTCACCGCGGGGAGCGACGATTCTCGAAGGTCGATCCCTGAAAACGGCTGGGCGAGTGTCCAGTTGTAGCGGAAACCCGGAGGGCCGGATCGAACCGACCGGCCGGTTATCGCGTCGCGTCCCCGTCCCACACTCGGGTAGAACGCAAGTCGGCCATCGGAGGAGGCGGTCGGCGATATCCTGGGGTACAACGTCGAGAGGTGGGCAGTGTGGCATGCGTCGACCGTGTTTCGAATGGGACGAATCGATGTAGTCGATGACTGACGTCGATCCGTTCGCCACCCAGCGCGACGTGTCCGGTTCGGTCACGGCGGAGTTGGCGGCGGCCGGATTCGAGGACGCCCAGGAGATCGGCCGCGGCGGATTCGGGGTCGTGTACCGCTGTACCCAGACTGCGCTCGACCGCACCGTGGCGGTGAAGGTCCTCACCGCCGACCTCGACGAGGAGAATCGGGCTCGATTCCTGCGGGAGCAGCGTGCAGCGGGCCGCCTGACCGGCCACCCCAACATCGTCAATGTTCTCCACGCCGGCGTCACCGAGAACGGCAGGCCCTACATCGTGATGCCGTACCAGGAGCAGGGCTCGCTCGACGAACGGATCCGTCGCCACGGACCGCTCCCGCTGGACGAAGCGCTGCGTCTCGGGGTGAAGATGGCAGGCGCCCTGGAGACCGCCCACCGGCTCGGGATCCTCCATCGCGACGTCAAACCGGCGAACATCCTGACCACCGACTACGGCGAGCCCGCACTCACCGACTTCGGCATCGCCCACATCGCGGGCGGGTTCGAGACCAGCGCGGGCATCGTGACGGGGTCGCCGGCGTTCACCGCCCCCGAGGTCGTGGCGGGTGACGCGCCGAGTCCTGCCGCCGACGTCTACGGGCTCGGCGCCACCTTGTTCGCGGCAATCACCGGTCACGCGGCGTTCGAACGCCGCAGCGGTGAACAGCTGGTGGCGCAGTTCCTGAGGATCGCGTCCGAGCCGGTCCCGAACCCGCGCGAGCACGGCGTATCCGACGACGTCAGCGCGGTTATCGAACGTGCCATGTCGTCCGAACCCGGGGCCCGCCCGTCCGCCGTGGAACTGGGCAGGCAATTCCGCGAGGCGCAACTGCGTCACGGCTTCCCGGTCGACGAGATGGCGATGCATACGGGAACGGTTGCAGTGCAAGGCGGCACGTCAGAACCGGGTGCCGATCCCGGGGGAGAAGGCGCGTGGCGTCGGCCTGCCGGAGCGTCGGCGGATTCGGGCCGGACGGGTGGACTCCCGCTGGAGCTGACCAGCTTCGTCGACCGCCGCACGGAACTGGCGGAGGCGACGAACTTGCTGTCGACGTCGCGGCTGGTGACGTTGACCGGGATCGGCGGGGTGGGGAAGACCCGGCTCGCCATTCGTGCTGCCACCAAAGCGCAACGGAACTTCGCGGACGGCGTGACACTGGTGGAACTGGGTGAACTACTGGATGATTCGCTGTTGGCCGGGGTGGTGGTCGCTGCCCTGGGGTTGCGGGGCCAGTCGACGCGACACCCCCACGAGATGCTCGTCGAGTTCCTCGCCCCGCGCAATCTGCTGCTCGTGCTGGACAACTGCGAGCAGGTGGTGGCCGCGGCCGCGAAGCTCGCCGAGATCCTGCTGCGCGCGTGCCCGCAACTGCGGATTCTCGCGACGAGTCGCGAACCGCTCGGGATCGGCGGGGAAACGGCGCTGCTGATCCCTCCGCTGCCCGTCCCGGATCCCGACCATCTCCCGAAAGGGCTGCCCCGCAACGACGCGGTCACCCTGTTCGTCGAACGGGGTGTCGCCGCAGTCCCCGGGTTCGAGCTCACCGAGGACAACAAGGTCACCATCGCCCGGATCTGTCAGCGGCTGGACGGGTTGCCGCTGCCGATCGAGTTGGCGGCGGCGCGGCTGCGTGCGATGACGCCCGACCAGATCCTGCAGCGCCTGACCGATCGGTACCTGCTGCTGACCCGCGGCAGCCGGGACGCGCCGTCGCGGCAGCAGACGCTGCGGATGTGCATCGATTGGAGCTACGACCTGTGCACGCCTGTGGAACAACGGATGTGGGCGCAGCTGTCCGTGTTCGCGGGCACATTCGAACTCGAGGCGGCCGAACAGGTCTGCGACGGTGACGACGTCGACGATCTTCTCGACACGGTGACCTTCCTCGTCGACAAGTCGATCCTGACGCGAGAGGAGTCGGGTGCCGCGGTGCGGTTCCGGATGCTCGAGACCGTGCGCGCCTACGGGCGCGAAAAGGCGCAGGAGAGTGGCGTGTACACCGAACTGCGCCGTCGGCACCGGGACTGGTGTGACCGCCTCGCGGTCGAAGCGGAATCCGAATGGATCAGTTCCCGGCAACTTCCGTTGATCGCCAAATTGTCCCGGGAACTGCCGAATATCCGTGAAGCGCTGGACTTCTGCGTGTCCGACAGCCCGGACGTCGGAGTTCGGATCGCGGCCGCGTTATACCCGTACTGGCTGGCCAGGGGGCTGTTCGTCGAGGGGCGCCGGTGGCTCGGTCGTTTCCTTGCCCGGCAGCCGTCCGAGCCCACGATCGATCGCGCCAAGGCCCTCTACGGCGCCGCCGTGCTGGCCGGAGTGCAGGGCGACATCTCGGTGTCGGACACGTTTGCGGAGGAAGCGCAGGCGCTCGCCGCTCGGACGCCCGACCCGGAAGTGCGTGCGCACCTCGACCACGCAATCGGATACGCAGCCTTGTTCGCGGGCCGCCTTCCCGAGGGTCGCGCACATCTCGAGAAGGCCGTCCACGTGTTCACGGCACGCAACGACGTCTTCGAGGTGGCCGCGGTCGTGGGTCTCGGCATGATGTACGACCTGTTGAACGACACGGAACGCGCCGTCGAATGCCACGAGCGCATCCTCGCGATCACCGAAGCTCAGGGCGAATCGGTGTACCGGTCGTATTCGCTGTGGGCGCTGGCCGTCGCCGTGTGGCAGAAGGGGGAGAGAGCCCGAGCGGTGCGGCTCCTCGGGCACGCGCTCCAGGTGGACCGCCGGGTGAACGACCGGCTCAATTCCAGTGTGTGCCTGCAGGCACTCGCATGGATCGCCGCCGAGGAACAGAACATGGAGCGGGCCGTCGTGTTGATGGGAGCCGCCGAGGCGCTCGCCCGATCGGTGGGCAGTTCGGCGGTGCTGGTGCCCGGATTGAGCGTGTACCAGGACGAGTGCGAACGTCTGACCCGGGGCGCGATGACCGAGCCGGCGTTCGCCGCCGCCCACCGAAAGGGTGAGGCACTCGGGTTCGACGCAGCCGTCGCCTACGCACTGGGCGAGCAGGTCTTACCGTCGTCGACCTCCACCGGCCAGTCGCCCAAACCGACGAAGCGGGAGCGTGAAGTTGCCGCCCTCATCGCCGAGGGACTGACCAACAAGGAGATCGCCGCCCGGCTCGTCATTTCGCCCCGCACCGCGCAGGGACACGTGGAGCACCTCCTGACGAAACTGGGGTTCAACTCACGCGCGCAGATCGCGGCGTGGGTCGTGGAATCGCAGGGTGAGGGGTCCTGAGCTG
Organism: Rhodococcus sp. T2V; assembly: GCF_029269925.1. NCBI lineage: Bacteria > Bacillati > Actinomycetota > Actinomycetes > Mycobacteriales > Nocardiaceae > Rhodococcus > Rhodococcus sp. T2V. Next base: position 4,591 of record NZ_JARJBD010000112.1, on the reverse strand, counting down.
CCGTTGTCGGAGCGTTCGGAGCGAAATACTATGCGGTCAACGTGATGTCCACGGTGTGAATGCCGCTGGTCGTGGGCTTCACCGATGCCGTGCCGTCGCCGACCGGCGAGAGGGCCCGCACGGTCCAGTCGCCCGGTGCGACGAAGAAACGGAAGTCTCCGCTGCCGGAGGCGACGATCTCGGCGGTGAACGTGCCCGTGCCGTCGAGGAGTCGAACGAAGGCGCCACCGACAGGTTCTCCGTCGCCCGTGACAACCTTGCCGGTGATGGCCGTTTCCCTGCCGAGGTCGACGCCGGCGGGGATGGTGTGGGTGTTCCTTGGTGCTGAGCTCATGTGCTTGTTCCCGCGGTCCGCTACTTGCCCAGCTCGATCGGCACGCCGACGAGCGAGCCGTATTCGGTCCAGCTGCCGTCGTAGTTCTTGACATTCTTGTGGCCGAGCAGTTCCTTGAGCACGAACCAGGTGTGGCTGGAGCGCTCGCCGATCCGGCAGTAGGCGATGGTGTCCCGGGAGCCGTCGAGACCGGCTTCGCCGTAGATCGCGGTGAGTTCCTCGTCGGACTTGAACGTGCCGTCTTCGTTCGCCGCCTTGCTCCACGGAACGTTGAGTGCACCCGGGATGTGACCGGGACGCTGGCTCTGCTCCTGCGGCAGATGCGCGGGCGCGAGGATCTTGCCCGTGAACTCGTCGGGCGATCGGACGTCGACGAGGTTCAGAACACCGATCGCGTCGACGGCCTCGTCGCGGAACGCGCGGATCGACAGGTCGGGCTCGGACGCCCGGTAGGTGGTGGACGGGCGGGTGACGGTGTCCTCGGAGAGGGGGCGTTGCTCGAGTTCCCACTTCTTGCGCCCGCCGTCGAGCAGCTTGACGTTGTCGTGGCCGTAGAGCTTGAAGTACCAGTACGCGTACGCCGCGAACCAGTTGTTGTTGCCTCCGTAGAGGACGACCTCGTCGTCGTTGGCGACGCCGCGTGCCGACAGCAGATCGGAGAACTGCTCACGGTCGAGGAAGTCACGGCGGACCCCATCCTGCAGATCCTTCTTCCAGTCGAGCTTGATGGCACCTTCGATGTGGCCGCCGTCGTAGGCGGACGTGTCTTCGTCGACTTCGACGAACACGATGTTGGGAGCGTTCAGATTCTGCTGAGCCCAGTCGGTGGAGACCAGGACGTCGGAGCGAGCCATGTTCTTTCCTTCACTGAGAACTTGCCGGGGTTTTCCATTGGGGGTCGGGCGGTCGGCGGAGGCGGAGGGTCGGAATCGGGCGACCAACGGATAGATCTGGCAGCCGAGGCAGATGCCGAAGGCCGCGTTGAGGAACGCCGCGAACAGTGCGAAGCCGGTGAAGACGGCACCGACGACGGGCGCGCTCAACGCGAATCCGACCAGACCTGCCGCCGCGAATATGAAGCCGACCAGTTGGGCGAAGCGCAGCGGCGCGGTGGGTTCACGCTCGCTCGGCGGGCTGATGTGTGGGGCGACCAGCTTTCCGAAGATCCGGCCGTAGGGGCTGCGCCGCGGCCCGACGACGGCGGCGACGGCGAACACGACGGTCTGAACCGCCAGGATCACACCGGCGACGACGGTCGAGAAGGAAGCTGCGAGCAGGACGGCGACGAGAACCGCCGTGGTGATCCAGGCGGCGAAACGGGGACCGCGGACGTCGACCTGGTCGACGTTCGCGGCCGGGGTGGTGGTGGGTGTTGTTGCTGGTGTGGTGGACATGGACTGTGCTCCACAGAATGTGTCGGATGGCCGAGGAATGCGATGGAACGCGATCGAGTCGATCACCGAAAAGGCAGCGAAGTCAGCACGTGGTCGCAGGGCGAATCGAAAAATGACGCAGAAACGCGGTCAGCGACGCCACAGACAACAGCAACCGCCGACCCGGCACAGGTCGACTGTGCGGCGACGGGTGAGCAGAAGCTCGCGGCAGGTCTGCACCCGCCAAATTCTACGCGTCGCACCCTGCGCTGAAGACGGACAATTCGAGTCTCCGCGCAGGGGCGTGGTCCCGCGTCTCATGGGATCAGGACGAACTTCCCCGCGGGGTGGGATTTCGCGAGTTCGGTGTGGGCCTGCGCGGCATCGATCAGGGGAAACGTCTTGGCGATGGTGACCGTCAGGTGTCCGGCGCCGGCTTGCTCGACCAGTGCGGCGCGCGCCTTCAGCCGGGCTTCGGCGCTTGCCGGGTTGCCGCCGCCGACGGACGCGAAGCCGTCGTCCTGCGCCCGACCGAACGCGGCGATGGTCACGATCCGGGTCTTGTCCTTGACCACTGCCAGCGACACGTCCACGGCCTCGTCGGTTCCGACAGTGTCGAGGGCCGCGTCGATGCCCTGGGGTGCGACCTCCCGCACCCGCTCCTCGAGTCCGTCTCCGTAGACGACGGGAGTTGCTCCGAGGTTCCGGACGTAGTCCTGATTCACCGCACCCGCGGTGCCGACGACCGTCGCGCCGCGGGCGACGGCGAGTTGCACGGCGAGGGCACCGACGCCGCCGGAGGCGCCGTGGATCAGGACGGTGTCGCCGGAACCGACCCCGATGGTGTCCAGGGCATCGACCGCGGTGCCGCCCACCAGCAGCAGACCGGCGGCCTGTTCCCAGCCGAGGCCGGCCGGTTTGGGGGTGATTGCGGAGACGGGAACGACCACCTTCTCGGCGTAGAGACCGGTGCCGGGGCTGACAATCACCTCGTCGCCCACCGCGATCTCCGTGACTCCGGCGCCGACGGCTGCGACCACGCCGGCGGCCTCGCCGCCGACCTTGACCGGCAGCTTCTCGGGATCGTCCCCGAAGGCGCCGCTGTAGAGCTTGTAGTCGATGGGATTGACGCCGATCGCCTTGACGTCGACGAGCACCTCCCCCGATGCGGGCGGCGGAAGCTCCACATCGACCACGGTCAGGGCCTCGGATGTTCCGTATGATTGCGCGACAACAGATTTGGTCATGTGTGACGCAACCTCCGTCGAAGAGCTGCTATTCCTGTTGTGCGAGATTTACTCTCACGGATCCGAACACTTGCTCGGTGGAGTACCGATGTCGCGCTCTCACGCAGTATCAGGAGGGCCCGGCGTGTGTGCAATGCGCCGAGCAACAGGTAGAAGGCGACACCGAAGTGGGTCCCCTCCCGTATGCAGGCGATGAGGCCGAAAGCGCACAGAGCGAAGGGTGCCCACGGCATCGTTGCTCGAAGCCACTGATACACGATCGCCGGAACCATCGTTTGTCGGCGGGGGCCGCGCCCGAAGGTCGGCGCTTGCCTGGGCGGCGAAGAGTTTCGGGCGAGCATGATGGGAGGTCCGTTCTCGAGGGTCCATAATCGCGAATGTTGCAACGGCCGGCCGCGGCGCGGCTGGTGCGCAGGTTATCGGTCGCATCGACGTGCGCCCAAGGGTTGCGATCCGACTGCGTCGAACCTCGCAGGCGTCGTCGTTCAGGAGCCGTGGAAGTGGTCCCGGCACTGGCAAAACCCGATGAGCCAGATGTACGGATCCATCATCATGATTTCGGCGCACCGGGCCGGGAGCGGCGGGAGGCGCAGAAATCGCTCCACCCACCGCGACCCTCGGGCAGAGGTAGCGGGGTGACCACAACGAGGGCATCGGCCGGGCCGCTCCGCAACCAGCTCGCCGACATCAGACCAGTGCACGGCTGCCAGACTGGCTGAGCCGCCGGCGGATCGACAACACTTTGGCGCACACAGAATCGTGGGTGGGGACCTATTCCGATGTGGGCGACAGTCGATCGATGTGTTCGAGCAATTCGATGAGTTCGCCGATGGTGAGTTCGACGGTGCCGAACAGCGGATCACCGTCCTTGGCGGCGCGGGCGACGGCCTGTCCGACGCGGTCGGTGAGCTGTTCGATCAGGGGGTCGGCCATGACTGAGAATTCTCCTGGAAAGCGGGAACGTTGTCTTCCGCTCACTGTTGTGAGTGACCGACGCTCGCCGCCACGTGGAGGCGGAATGAACGGCGATGTGACATGAGACGGCGTCGCCGTCGGTCTCGGCGACCGAAGCGGTCAGCGCGACCGAGGAGCAGGAGGCGGTCTCGGCCGGGGCGGACCCTGCGGAGCGTGCTACTTCCCTGGCTCGCGCGTGTCACTCACGTCGGACAGATAAGCGCTGACGTGGTCGGCAAGGCTGGGAGGGTCCCCGATAGGTCGCCTTCGCGGTAACTCGAAATATCGTCGGTGCCCGGCATCGTGTTCGGCCGCGACCTGCTCCTGCCAGTACACGCCCGATCGACTCTGCGAAAACCCCGAAATATTCATGCTGAAACGACCCCTTCGACCCATGAGGAGCGCACTCCCTCACACGGTCACACCCTTTGTGGCTCGTGGTGCCCCTGCGGCGACGAGCCGGACCTCCATTTCCGTTTTAGCGGATCAGCTCGCAGGTGTCACGGACCGACCAGTCCCTATGAAACAGCGGTTCAGCTGCGTTGATCCCGAATCACGAAACCCGCGTTCGAATTCGTGTCGCTCGAGAATGCTGATGTACAACGTATTTGTTCCATCCTGGAAGCGGTGTCGGCGGACATGAAAAGCTGCCCATGGGCGGTCACGAAAGTGCCCGGTAGCGG
>NZ_JARJBD010000111.1:0-31078 GCF_029269925.1 Rhodococcus sp. T2V | reverse complement strand
CCGGCCTCGCCGTCGAACCCGGCTCCGCCATCACCCAGGGCACCGTCCTCGCCGAACTGAAATAGGCGCCTGCACCACTCGTGAGTCCTTCTCGGCCCCAAGGTCGAGAAGGACTCACAGTAGTCTGTACGCATGTCTGACGTTCCCGAGATCCGTATCGGCACAGCCGAACGTGAGCAGGCCCTGACCTCGTTGAGCGAACATTTCGCCGCGGGCCGTCTGACGGTCCCCGAGTTCGACGAGCGCAGTCTTGCGGTCACGAATGCCACCACCCGCGGCGAACTCGATCGAGTGTTCACCGACCTCCCCGCGACCACGGCCGCCGCGCCCGCCAAGGCCGACGCAGCGGACACCGGCCACGACCAGAACTGGCGTCGCATCGTGATGTCGGTGATCCCGCTCATCGCCCTCGTGCTGTTCTTCGTCGTCCCCGTCGACAACAGCTGGCTGTTCTTCCTGATGATCCCTGCCGCCGGCGCCATCCTGTTCGGCACCCGCGACGACCGGCACGATCGAGATCGTCGCCGCGGCCGCCGCGACCGGGACCGCTGACATGGAACCGGTGGAGGTCAATGCAGGCGGCTGGTATCTGCGCGCGCTGCGCGAGGACGAGCGCGTCAACGACCGTCCGGCGCTCGCGGACGGTGGAATTACCGACCCCGGCTACATCGCCCGCCGCACGGCGCAGTGGCTGAGCGACGAGCACTATTCGTGGGCGATCTGCCAGCCCAACACCGGCGAGCTGCTCGCGGAGGTGGGGCTCACTCCGTCCGGTGAGTCCGCGACCCTCACCGGGTGGGCGCGGGCCGGTCACGAGGACGCGCTCGCGAGCGGATCGGATGCGGTGCAACGGTTTGCGGAGGGCGCACTGGGGTTCACGGTCCAGCGGTGAGTATGCGTTCCGTTCCGGTGGCGGCGCTCACCGTGCTGGCGCTGGTGATGTTGTTGTCCCCCGCGTCCGCGACGCCGTCGGGTCCCGAACATGCCGACAAGGTGGTGCACACGCTGCTGTTCGCGGCGCTGGCCGCCGCCTCCCGGTATGCCCTTCTGACGCCACGGATCACGGTGCTCTGGCTCGCGGCGTTCGCGGTGATCACCGAGATACTGCAGGGCGTGCTGCCGATCGGCAGGCACGGTTCGGTCTGGGATCTCGGCGCGGACATGGTGGGGGTGGCGATCGGGTTGTCCGCTCAGTCCGCGATCATGCGCTCACGCAGCAGAGTCTGAATTCCCGCGTCGAGGCCGAGTCCGTCGGAGAAGTACCGCTCGACCGTCCCGTACCGCTCGCGCATGACGGCCAGCGACACCTGCAGATACTGCTCGCGGACCCCGAGCACAGGCTCGAGCAGCGCCGGATCTCCACCCGCGTCGACGAACTTCTCGAACACGCCCGCGAACGCCGGCAGCAGGAGTTCGTTGGTCAGCAGATAGTCGTGGAACACGTCGTCCTCGGCGACCCCGAGGAGCAGCAGCAGCGCCGCCGTGGCCCACCCCGTCCGGTCCTTCCCAGTGGTGCAGTGCACGAGGGCGGGCGTGTTGCCGTTCGACGCCAGACCGCCGAACAGTTCCCGGTACGAGGACACCGCACTGGGCATCACGACGAAATCGCGGTAGCTGCCCTCGAAGTACTCGATCGCGCGTCCGCCGCCGAGTTCGCGTTCGGCGATCATCGGGTCGGCGATCACCTGCAGCATCTGCGCGGGGATCGAGCGGATCCCCTTGTCGGCGAGCACGTCCAACGCGACCGCGCGGGCCCCGTTCGGGAGTATGTCGGGGGCCGCGTCACGCTCGTCGGCGGTCCGCAGGTCGTACACCGTCCGGATCCCGAGGCCGTCGAGCAGCGGCATGTCCGTGTCCGCGACCCGGCTGAGATCGGTCGAACGGTAGAACACACCGGTGCGCACCTTCGCGCCGTCCCCGGTTCGATATCCGCCGACGTCTCGCAGATTGGGCACGGACGTGAGCGGAATCGGCGTCATGCGTCGACGGTACCGCCCAGCACCCGTGCCAGTGCATCCACGGCGGCGTCGAGTTCCGCGGTCGTCACCGTCAGCGGTGGACGGAACCTGATCCCGCGCTTGTCGGTGGGCAGGATCAGCACCCGCTCCCGGTCCCGCAGGTCCGCGACGACCCGGTCCCGCCGCTGCGGGGTGGGAAGCGTGATCGCGCACATCAGGCCCCGCCCGCGCGGCTCGGTCACGTCGGCGTTCGCCCGCGCGAGTTCCCGGAGCCGTCCGAGAAGGTGCGCCCCCGTCATGCGGGCCCGGTCGACGAGCCTGTCCTCCTCGACGATCTCGAGGATCCGGCGGGACCGCACCATGTCGGTAAGGTTGCCGCCCCAGGTCGAGTTGATCCGCGAGCTGACGGCGAACACGTTGTCGGGGATCTCGTCCACCCTGCCGCCGGCCATGATTCCGCAGACCTGGGTCTTCTTGCCGAACGCGACGACGTCGGGGTGCACCCCCAGTTGCTGGTACGCCCAGGCGGTTCCGGTGAGACCGCAGCCGGTCTGCACCTCGTCGAAGACGAAGAGGGCGTCGTTCTCGCGGCAGAGTGCCTCCATCGCCTGGAAGAATTCCGGGCGGAAGTGGTGGTCTCCACCCTCACCCTGGATCGGCTCGGCGATGAAACAGGCAACGTCCGAGGGGTTCTCGGCGAACGCGCGACGCGCCTGATCCAGTGCGTGCCGTTCGGCTTCCTCGACGTCCCGTCCGTCCGCGAGGTACGGGGAGTCGATGCGCGGCCAGTCGAACTTGGGGTACCGCGCCACCTTGCCGGGCTCGGTGTTGGTGAGCGACATGGTGTATCCGCTGCGCCCGTGGAAGGCCTCGGTCAGATGGAGCACCTTCGTGCCGAGTGCCGGGTCGAGGCCCCGGCTCTCGTTGAGCCTGCTCTTCCAGTCGAACGCCACCTTCAGCGCGTTCTCGACGGCGAGCGCACCACCGTCGATGAAGAAGAGGTGCGGTAGTGCGGGATCGCCCAGCACCCGGGCGAACGTCTCGACGAACCGTGCCATCGGGACGGTATAGATGTCGGAGTTGCTCGGTTTGTTGATCGCCGCCGCCGCCAGTTCCCGGCGAAACGCGTCGTCGTCCGCCAGTGCGGGGTGGTTCATCCCGAGGGCCGATGACGCGAAGAATCCGAACATGTCCAGATAGCTGGTGCCGTCCCGCAGGTCGACGAGATGCGTGCCGCGTGAGCGGTCCAGGTCGAGCACCAGGTCGAACCCGTCGACCAGAATGCGCTCGCGCAGCACGTCGTGCACCTGGCTCGCCGGCAGCTCGCCCCCATCTCCGGTAAAACGAATCGCTGTGCTCATACCGAGAGATTACGTCAAAATTCCTGTCTGTCGGCGACGATTCGGCAACATATCCGGTACAGCACTCACTTGTCGTAAAATGTTTGCAAGATGATGGTGCTGCGCGTATGCACGTTGGCGGTGGCGCGGATCTCCTGCAAGAGGTGTTCCAGCTCCCGCGGCGAGGCGACGCGCACCAGCAGCACGTAGCTCTCATCCCCCGCGACCGAGTGGCACGCCTCGATCGCGGGAAGGTTCCGCAATCGGGCGGGCGCGTCGTCGGGCTGCGACGGATCGAGAGGGGTGATCGCGACGAATGCGGACAGACCGTGCCCGAGCGCGTCCGGATCGATCTTCGCGGTGTACCCGCGGATCACTTTGCGGGCCTCGAGTCTGCGCACCCTCGACTGCACCGCGGAGATCGACAGCCCGGCCTTCTCGGCGAGTGTCGCCAGGGTCGCCCGGCCGTCGGCCACCAGCTCCTGCATCAGTACCCGATCGATGTCGTCGAGAGGAGTATGGGGTGCGTCGCTACGGAAAGATTCCACCACCAGCGCAGGCTAGCCCAGCGGAGGTGCATCATGGTTGAAACGTGGGAGCTCCGCGCCCGCTTCGCCCGCGCACTGGGCGCGGCATACGGCCGGACGGTGCCCGCCTACGACACGCTGGTCGAGGTGGCCGACGAGGTCAACGCGGACTTCGCGGCGAGAAACCCGGCCGGCGCCGAACGCCGGGGTGGCCTCGCCCGGATCACCGTGGAGCGCCACGGCGCAATCCGCCTGGGTGGGCCCACGGAGCTTCGTCAGGCCGCCATCCTGTTCTCGGGTTTCGGGATGCACCCCGTCGGCTGCTACGACCGGCGCGGTGCACCCGATCCCGCGCCCGTCGTCTCGACGGCGTTCCGTCCCGTCGACCCGATCGAACTGGCCCGCAACCCGTTCGGGATGTTCACGTCGATGCTCACCACGGCCGATCGCCGGTTCTTCGACGGCGATCTGCAGCACCGCCTCGAGAATGTCCTCGCCGCCCGCAGCGTGTTTCCCACGGAGCTGTTGCACCTGGCCGCGCTCGCGACCGAGGAGGGCGGGCTGACCGCGCCGACGGCGGAACGGTTCGTCGCGCTCGCGGTCGCGGCGTTCGCACCGTCGGACACCGCGGCCGACCGATCCTGGCTCTCCGCGCTCGAACGCGTCGCACCCGTCGCCGCCGACCTCGGTGGGCGCACGGGCGTGCGGGTCGTGCACCTCGCACCGCGAGTCTTCGACATCGACGACCTGTGCCGTCGGTCGGCCCGGCACGGTCTGAGAAGGATCGACGGCATCGACCATCGGCCCGTCCGGGGTGGCCCGGACGTCCTGGTGCGGCGGGTGTCGTTCGGCGCCGCCGGCACACCGGGCGGCGTCCTCGTGGCGGAATCACGCGGCATCGCACTGACACCCGAAGGACAGGAACTGTACGCCGCCCACGGCGACGACGACATTCCGCAGACGGAGGCTGAACTGGAGGCGCGGGGTCTGGCGTATTTCACCCACCGCCGCACCGGCGCGGAGCCGATCCTCTACGAGGACTTCCCGCCGATGCCGGTCGACTCGGGCCCCGACCACCTACCGTGGCTCTCCGAGACACTCGGCCGGGCCGTGCACGACCCGTTCACGCTCTACCGACAGCAGCAGGACCATTCCCGAGAGAGGACAGCATCGTGAACCTTCCCGCCCCCGAGGAGTTGTGCCGACGCGCCGAGGAAGCACTGATCAGATGCGGTGCCGAGATCACCGACGGCGGTGGACCGCTCGTCGCGCGCACACCGATCACCGGGACCGAACTGCGCACGGTGACGGCGAGCAGCGCGGAGGACGTGGACCGGGCGATCACCGCGGCCCACGAGGCCTTCCGCGAATGGCGTTCCGTCCCTGCCCCCCAGCGCGGCGCCGTGGTGCGCCGTCTGGGTCAGCTCCTGACCGAACACAAGACCGATCTGGCGGAACTGGTCACCCTCGAGGCAGGCAAGATTCCGTCCGAGGCACAGGGCGAAGTGCAGGAGATGATCGACATCTGCGAATTCGCGGTCGGTCTGTCCCGCCAGTTGTACGGCAAGACAATGGCGTCGGAACGTCCGGGACATCGGCTGATGGAGACATGGCATCCGCTGGGAGTCGTCGGGGTGATCTCGGCGTTCAACTTCCCGGTGGCCGTGTGGTCGTGGAACACCGCGGTCGCGCTGGTCTGCGGTGACACGGTGGTGTGGAAGCCGTCGGACCGGACGCCGCTGACGGCGATCGCCTGCGACGCCCTGCTGACGCGCGCCGCCCGGGACGTCGGTGCACCCGCCGGGATCCACGCCCTGATCCAGGGCGCGGGGGACGTCGGCGAACGGCTCGTCGACGACGCACGTGTCGCGTTGGTCAGCGCCACCGGTTCGGTGCGGATGGGTCGCGCCGTGGGGCCGCGCGTCGCCGCGCGCTTCGGCAAATGCCTGCTCGAACTGGGCGGCAACAACGCGGCGGTGGTGGCACCGTCCGCCGATCTCGATCTGACCGTGCGGGGCGTCGTGTTCTCCGCCGCGGGCACCGCGGGACAACGCTGTACGTCGCTGCGACGGCTGATCGTGCACTCGTCCGTCGCCGACGAACTGGTGGAGCGCATCTCTTCGGCGTACGGCCAGCTGAAGGTCGGGAACCCGTTCGACGACGGCGTCCTCGTCGGCCCGCTGGTGAACCGCTCCGCGTTCGACGCGATGCAGACCGCGCTGGACAAGGCCCGCGCCGACGGCGGGACCGTCGTCTGCGGTGGCGAACGCAGCGGTGGCAGCGACTCCGCCTACTACGTCTCGCCCGCACTCGTCCGGATGCCCGCGCAGACGTCGGTGGTGCGGGAGGAGACGTTCGCACCGATCCTCTACGTGCTCACCTACGAAGACTTCGACCAGGCGATCGCGTTGCACAACGAAGTGCCCCAGGGACTCTCGTCGTCGATCTTCACCACCGATCAGCGCGAGGCCGAGAGGTTCCTGGCGGCAGACGGTTCCGACTGCGGCATCGCGAACGTCAACATCGGCACGTCGGGGGCGGAGATCGGCGGGGCGTTCGGCGGCGAGAAGGAGACGGGCGGCGGACGCGAGTCCGGATCCGACGCGTGGAAGGCCTACATGCGCCGTGCGACGAACACCGTCAACTACTCCGATCGACTCCCGCTCGCGCAGGGGGTGGAGTTCACCTGACGGGCGGTGTCGACCGGCTACTCTCGGGGCGTGAGCAACTGGACCGAGATGGCGCGTGAGATCGCCGAGGACGTGCTGTTCCCGGTGGCCGACAGCGTCGATGCCGACGGCGAGATTCCCGACAGCCACTTCGAGACCCTCGCCGCCGACGGCTTCTACGGACTCGCGGCACCCGGCGAAGAGGGAGTGACGCCGTCGGTGCTGGTCGACGTGATGGAGACGTTGTGCGGCGGCTGCCTCGCGACGGCGTTCACGTGGATGCAGCATCACGGTGTCGTCGCCGGTCTCGCCGGTTCACCGAACACGACCCTGCAGGATCGGTACCTCGACGGACTCGTCGACGGCACGGTGCGGGCCGGCGTCGCTCTGGCCGGAGCGATTCCCGTCCCGCCCACCTTGTGGGCGCGCAGCGTCGACGACGGCTACGTGCTCGACGGGGTGTCGCCGTTCGTCACCGGCTGGGGCATCGTCGATCTGCTCCAGGTATCGGCTCGCGACGAATTCGACGACTCCATCGTGCACGTCATCATTCCCGCACAACCGCTGCGCGGACTCACCGCCGAGGAACTCCCGCTGATCGCGGCACGGGGGTCGAACACGGTCCGGCTGAAATTCGACGGGCTCGCCGTACCGCGGGATCTGGTGAGCGCCGTCGTCTCCCCCGAAGACTTCGCGAAGAGCCAACTGTTCGGGTCGTGGATCAACGGGTGCATGGCGATGGGAATCACCCGGCGGGCGATCAGCGAACTGCACGCCTTCGGCGTCGACGCGGACCCGTTCGAGGAGCAGGCCGCCCGGGCACGTCTCGACCTGAACGCGGCACTCGAAGGCCGGGCGGAGATCGCCGAAGCGCGCGCCCGCGCTTCGGAACTCGCCATCCGTACCGCCACCGCCCTCGTCACCGCGAAGGGTAGTTCCGCCCTGCTCGCGGGAAACACGGCGGAACGACTGATGCGTGAAGCCACCTTCACACTCGTCGCAGCGGGACGTCCGGCGATCAAGTCCGCGTTGCTGCAGCGCCTCGGCCGCGACTAGCGCGTGGCTCCGTGTATCCCGACAGATCCAAGCTGAAAGTGGGTTTCGTCGATGGCATGCCGCATCAGTGAACTCGTGCTCGGTTGCCGCGACCCCGAGGTGCTGGCCCGGTTCTGGTGCGAGGTCCTGGACTTCGTGGTGCTCGACCGCGAGGGTGACGGAAGCATCGAGATCGGGCCACGCGAAGGGTTCGGCGGCCCGCAGCCGACGATCATCCTCAGCCGCCGAGACGAACCGGAGCCCGGGAAACCCCGGCTGCACATCGACGTCAATGCCACCGACCGCGATCAGGACGCCGAACTCGAACGCCTCCTGAAACTCGGCGCCCGCCCGGCCGACATCGGCCAGACCGGCGAAGAGCCCTGGCACGTCCTCGCCGATCCCGAAGGCAACGAATTCTGCCTGCTCCGGGCCCGCCTCGCTCCACTCTGACCGCCGATCTCGCGACGGTGTGAATACAGGCCTCGGCTAAGGCACTCGGTCGTCGGTTCGCACCCGGTCACGGAGCCTCCGGCGAGCACGATCGATCAGCTCACCGGCGTGGTGCCGGTGATTGATTCGCGGCTTTCTCTCCGGGTCGATGTGTGGTGGCGGTATCCATTCGGTGCGTCCCGCGTACACGTCGCCGGGTGGCGCGCTGGTGGTCGCCCAGCCGGCAGGCCCGTCGTTGACCCGCGCATGGCAGGCGTCGCACACGAGCGTCAGCGAGTCGATGTCGGTGCGCCCGCCATTGCGCCACTCCTGCACGTGGTGGACGGCGCAGATACTGGCCGGTGCTGCGCAGCCCGCTCGTGTGCATCCACCTTCGGCGGCGATGAGAGCGAGCCGTTGGTCCGCGCTCGCCACGCGTCGAAGCCGTCCGAGATGCAGGGGCCTGCCGTCGTGGTCGAACAGGACGAGGACCGGGTGGGCGTTCTCCGCGAGTTTCAACGCGTCGTCGAGAGGAAGGAGACCGCCGGTCGCCGTGGTCGCCACACCGCCCGCCACTTTCTCGAGTTGATCGAGCGTCATGGTGATGATCGCCGTGACGGGCAGACCCCGGTGCCGACCCAGGACCTGAGATTCGAGCACGACCCTGAATATCGCACCGAGGGCGTCGTGGTTGCGTTGCGCCGCGGTGCGCGTGTCCCGCGCCGCCGCCGCGACCAACGCTTCACGATCGATCGACGGATCCTCGGCGTCGCCGCGGGGAGACGCCGGGTCGTCCGGATTGTTCATGCCGGGGCGGGCCCATTTCGCGAGAATCGGGTCGAGGAGGGCGCGCGCGGTGGGGTCGAGTTCACCGGAGATCTTCGACATCAGTTCGGTGTCCTGACGACCGAGTGAGATGCCGCGCCGGCGAGCCCGATCACGATCGTCCGCGAGGCGCCCGTCGGGATCGAGGTAGGCGAGCAGTCGGTGACCGGCACTCTCGACGTCCTCCGGGGTGCCACCACGCGCGCACTCGGCCAGGATCGCTTCGGCTGCGGCGACGTCCGCATTCGACACGGCGTGCGGGATCTTGCGCATGATCTTCGAGACCGCCCGGGCGTGATCGGGGCCGATGACACCCTCGCGTTGCGCGGCGGCCGTTTCCGGCAGTGCAGCCGGCAGGTCGTCGCCCGATAGCGTCTGCCAGGCGCCGAGATTGCGGGCAGCCGACACCCGGGCCGACGCATCCGTCGCCGACACGCGCAGCACCTCGACCAGCAGTTTGTTCGGTGAGTTGTAGCCGAGCGTCGCGTGCAGCGAGCGTTCGACACTCTCGACGATCAGCCGATGCGAGACCGCGCCTGCGCGGCGGAGGGACTTCTCGAGTTGCTGCATCGTCAGCGTCACATCGGAATCCGACACACCCGTGAGGTCCGCGTCGAGCAGGCCCGTGACGGCAGCAGCCAGCGCAGTCAGGTGTTCCGTCACCTGATCCGCCGCCAACCCCCCTGGTCGAACCCATGTTCGAATCATACTGCGACCCACCGACAAGTTCGCAGATCGATGCACACACGGCGGATCGAACGTTCGACCATCCGCCTACGCGGAGGTCTGCGATCACCTGCTCGCATTCGGGTACGGCGACTCCCACCTGCTGGCGGAGTTCCTGGCATCCGAATTCGGTATCCGAATTCGTCCTTCGACAGCACGGACACGTCGACGAGCACGGCCGTGTTGCCGGGCGAACAGTTCCCCCGCGTGATACCTCACCACCGAGCGTCCAGGTGGGAGCTCGACTCCGGTTCCGATCGCCCCCGGACGGAAGAATTCCGGAGACCGCACACCATGTCTCCTCCGCCTGTCAGACCCCCGGTGCAGTATGGAACGGTGACCGACGTCCTGGGCAGGTTCTCCGCTGCCACCCGCGAGTGGTTCGGCGGTGCGTTTCCCGCGCCGACGGCCGCGCAGCTCGGTGCGTGGGAGTCGATCGCCAGCCGAGCGCACACGCTGGTCGTCGCCCCGACCGGTTCGGGCAAGACGCTGTCCGCGTTCCTGTGGTCCCTCGACCAGCTCGCGGCCACGGACGGGAAGGACCGCAAGACCAAGGTTCTCTACATCTCCCCACTCAAGGCACTCGGGGTCGACGTCGAACGCAACCTGCGGGCCCCGCTCGTCGGGATCACGCAGACGGCCAAGCGGCTCGGTCTCACGCCGCCGGAGATCTCGGTGGGGGTCCGCTCCGGCGACACACCGGCCGGCGACCGGCGCGCGCTGATCAAGAATCCGCCCGACATCCTCATCACCACCCCCGAGTCGCTGTTCCTCATCCTCACGTCCGCCGCGCGCGAGACGCTGACGCAGGTCGACACGGTCATCGTCGACGAAGTGCACGCGGTGGCCGGCACGAAGCGCGGCGCGCACCTGGCGTTGTCGCTCGAACGCCTCGACCGGCTTCTCGACACCCCTGCTCAGCGCATCGGGCTGTCGGCGACGGTGCGGCCACACGAGGAGGTGGGCCGGTTCCTGTCCGGGTCGGCGCCGATCCGGATCGTGGCACCGCCGTCGCCGAAGACGTTCGACCTCACCGTGCAGGTTCCGGTGGAGGACATGACCGAACTCGGTCTCGCCGAGCCCGCCGAGGGTTCGGCCTCGGCGACCCCGCAGGCGGGGTCGATCTGGCCGCACGTCGAGGAGCAGATCGTCGATCTCGTGCTGGCGCACCGGTCGTCCATCGTGTTCGCGAACTCGCGGCGGCTCGCCGAGCGCCTGACCGCACGACTCAACGAGATCTACGCCGAACGCGCCGGGACCGCGGTCGACAAGAACCCGAAACCGGCCTCGCAGATCGGCACCCCGTCCGAGGTCAACTTCGGTGCGGACCCGCTGCTCGCCCGCGCCCACCACGGGTCGGTCAGCAAGGACCAGCGTGCCCTGATCGAGGACGACCTGAAGTCGGGGCGGCTGCGGTGCGTGGTCGCGACCAGCAGCCTCGAACTCGGAATCGACATGGGTGCCGTCGATCTGGTGATCCAGGTGGAGGCGCCCCCGTCCGTGGCGAACGGTCTGCAGCGCGTCGGCCGCGCCGGACACCAGGTCGGGGAGATCTCCCGGGGTGTGGTGTTCCCGAAGCACCGCACCGATCTCGTGCACTGCGCCGTCACCGTCGAGCGGATGGTCACCGGCAAGATCGAGGCACTCGCCGTCCCCGCCAACCCGCTCGACATCCTCGCCCAGCACACGGTGGCGGCCACCGCGCTCGAACCGCTCGACGTGGACGACTGGTTCGAGACGGTACGGCGCAGTGGCTCCTTCGCGACGCTGCCGCGCTCGGCGTACGAGTCCACCCTCGACCTGCTCGCGGGCCTCTACCCGTCCGACGAGTTCGCCGAACTCCGGCCCCGCCTCGTCTGGGACCGCGAGGCCAACACGCTCACCGGACGCCCCGGCGCGCAGCGGCTGGCGGTCACGTCGGGCGGCGCCATCCCCGACCGCGGTCTGTTCACCGTCTACATGGTCGGTGAGAAGGCGTCCCGGGTCGGCGAACTCGACGAGGAGATGGTGTACGAGTCGCGGGTCGGTGACGTCTTCGCGCTCGGTGCCACCAGCTGGCGGATCGAGGAGATCACCTTCGACCGGGTGCTGGTCAGTCCCGCCTACGGCCAGCCGGGTCGGCTGCCGTTCTGGCACGGCGACGGTCTGGGCAGGCCTGCGGAACTGGGCGAGGCGCTGGGACAGTTCCTGCGGGAGATCTCGCTCGGGCACGAGACCGAGGTGCAGGAGCGCTGCCGGACCGGTGGGCTCGATGAGAACGCCACGAACAATCTCGTACAGCTCGTCACCGAGCAGAAGAAAGCCACCGGGCAGGTCCCCACCGACCGCACCCTGGTGGTCGAACGGTTCCGCGACGAACTCGGCGACTGGCGGCTGATCCTGCACTCGCCGTACGGCCAACGCGTTCATGCGCCGTGGGCGCTGGCGGTCAGTGCCCGGTTGAGCGAGCGTTACGGCCTCGACTCGAACGCCACGGCATCCGACGACGGCATCATCGTGCGCCTCCCCGACACCGAGGACACCCCGCCCGGAGCCGACCTCTTCGTCTTCGACACCGACGAGATCGAGGACATAATCACCGAACAGGTCGGCGGGTCGGCGCTGTTCGCGTCCCGGTTCCGTGAGTGTGCGGCCCGGGCGCTGCTGCTGCCCCGACGAACCCCGGGCAAGCGTGCACCGCTGTGGCAGCAACGGCAGCGGTCCGCCCAGTTGCTCGACGTGGCCCGCCGGTATCCGACGTTCCCGGTCCTGCTCGAGACCGTCCGCGAGTGCCTGCAGGACGTGTACGACCTGCCGGCGCTGAAGGACCTGCTGCGCAGGCTCGCACGACGGCAGATCCGGATCGTCGAGGTGGAGACGCAGTCGCCGTCACCGTTCGCCGGCGCGCTGCTGTTCAACTACGTCGGCGAGTTCATGTACGAGGGCGACAGCCCGCTCGCCGAACGCCGGGCCGCTGCTCTGTCCCTGGATTCGACGCTGCTGGCGGAACTGCTCGGCCGGGTGGAACTGCGCGAACTGCTCGACGCCGACGTCATCGCCCGCGCCGAACTCGAACTCCAGCGACTGCTCCCCGACCGCAAGGCGAAGGACCTCGAGGGCGTCGCCGACCTCCTGCGCCTGCTGGGGCCGCTGACCTCCGACGAGGTCGCCGCACGGTCGACCGGCGATCCGGCCCCCTGGCTCGACGAACTCGTGCGTGCGAAGCGGGCGCTCAGCGTGTCCTTCGCCGGTCGCGAATGGTGGACGGCCATCGAGGATGCGGCACGCCTGCGCGACGGGCTCGGGGTGCCGCTGCCCATCGGGGTTCCCGCCGCGTTCATCGAACCCGTCGACGATCCGCTGGCCGATCTGATCAGCCGGTACGCCCGCACCCACGGCCCGTTCACGATCACCGACGCCGCGGCCCGTTTCGGTCTCGGTTCGGCGGTGGCCCGCGACGTCCTGCAGCGGCTCGCACAAGGCAAGCGGGTGGTCGAGGGCGAGTTCCGCCCCGGCGCGACGGGCAGCGAATGGTGCGATGCCGAGGTCCTGCGACGTCTGCGCAGGCGTTCGCTGGCCGCAGCGCGTCAGGAGGTCGAGCCGGTCAGCACGGCGACGCTCGGCCGCTTCCTCCCCGCCTGGCAGCACGTCGGGGGCACGCTGCGCGGTATCGACGGCGTCGCGACCGTCGTGGAACAGCTTGCCGGCGTTCCGGTTCCCGCGTCGGCACTCGAATCACTGATCCTGCCGTGCCGGGTGGCCGACTACTCCCCCGCCATGCTCGACGAACTCACGTCCACCGGTGAGGTGTTGTGGTCGGGGGCGGGCGGCATCTCCGGCAAGGACGGGTGGGTGTGCCTCCACCCCGCCGACACCGCACCGCTCACGCTCACCACGCCCACGGAATCGGACCTGACCGACGTGCAGAACCGGGTGCTCGACACGCTGTCCGGCGGCGGCGCGTACTTCTTCCGGCAACTCGCGGACACCCTCGAGATATCCGACGACACCGCGCTGGCCACCGCTTTGTGGGATCTGGTGTGGCTGGGCCACATCGGCAACGACACTCTCGCTCCGGTGCGCGCCCTGCTGTCGGACACGTCCAGGACCACCACGAGCCACCGCTCGCCGCGACGTCCCCCGCGCGCCCGGGCGTATCGCGGCCTGACGGTCCCGGTGCGCACCGCACCGCCCACCGTCGGGGGACGGTGGTCGATTCTGCCCGCCGCCGAATCCGATGCCACGCTGCGGGCCAGCGCCACCGCCGAACTGCTGTTGGAGCGGTACGGGGTGGTGACCCGCGGGTCCGTGACGACGGAGAACGTTCCGGGCGGCTTCGCGCTGATGTACAAGGTGCTGGGCACGTTCGAGGACAACGGCCGCTGCCGGCGGGGACACTTCGTCGAGTCGCTCGGCGGTGCGCAGTTCTCCACTCCCCCCGTCGTGGACCGACTCCGGAGCTACGGCGATTCGCTCGAGGGCAGGCACACCACGCTGCCTGCCGTGACGCTCGCCGCCAGCGATCCCGCCAACCCGTACGGTGCGGCCCTGCCGTGGCCGCGGCGCGGCGCCGACGCGCCCGCGCACCGGCCCGGACGCAAGGCCGGCGGCCTGGTGGTGCTGGTGGAGGGCGAACTGATCCTGTTCGTCGAACGCGGCGGGCGCACCGTCCTCACGTTCACCGAGGACCCGGGTGTGCTCCGCACCGCGGCCGTCACGCTCGCCGGGGTCGTCAAGCGCGGTGGGATCGACAGGATCGTGGTCGAGAAGGTGGACGGCGACACCATCCACGGCAGCGACTTCGCACCGATCCTGACCGAGGCCGGGTTCTCGCCCACTCCACGCGGTTTCCGGTTGCGAGCCTGACATGCCCGAAGGCGACACCGTCTGGCGCACCGCCAACTCGCTGCGCGACGCCCTCGAAGGCAAGGTCCTGACCCGGTGCGACGTGCGGGTGCCCCGGTACGCCACCGTCGACCTGTCCGGCCAGGTCGTCGACGAGGTGGTCAGCCGGGGAAAGCACCTCCTCATCCGGGTCGGCGACCACTCCATCCACACGCACCTGAAGATGGAGGGTGCGTGGCACATCTACGCGCCCGACTCGAGGTGGCGGCGGCCGGCGCACCAGGCGCGCATCGTGCTGGCCACCGAGGACCGGGTGGCGGTCGGGTTCTCGCTGGGCATCACCGAGATCCTCCAGCGTGACGACGAGGAGTCCGCGGTCGGCCATCTCGGTCCCGACCTGCTGGGGCCGGACTGGGATGCAGGCACGGCGGTTCGCAATCTGCGGGCGGCCGGCGAGCAGCCCATCGGTCTCGCCCTCACCGATCAGCGCAATCTGGCCGGTCTCGGCAACGTGTACCGCAACGAAGTCTGCTTCCTCCGCGGCGTCCACCCGTACACTCCGGCGGCCGAGGTGACCGACCTGCCCGCAATGGTCACGCTCGCGCATCGCATGATTCACGCCGACAAGAACAACTCGATCCGCCACCGGCCGTGGGTGTACGGGCGGGCCGGACAACGTTGCCGCCGCTGCGGAACGGTGATCGAAGGCCACGACCTCGGCCGCCAGGAGATCTTCTTCTGCACGTACTGCCAACCGCCAAGAGTGGTTTAGCGGAGGACCGTCGTCGGCGGCCCGAGCGGCGGAGGTCGGCGCGTGCGCCTGCGGCCGAGCAGCCAGGCGGCACCGTCCGGCACCCACAGCACCGCGGCTGTGCCGATCGTCAGCAGATACGTGGGCGCGATCAGGGGCAGCAGGATGCACCCCAGCAGGGCGACGGGAAAGTCTCTGCGCCACAACAGCGACAGCGGCACCGGCAGCGCGAGGAGGAGGGCGGCCAGGCCGACGTGCGAGGTCGCCACGGCCCACGGCACACCCACCACCCAGCACAGCATCCCGAGCACCTGGTGTGTGATCAGCAGGAACCGGACAACGTCGGTGAACGTCCAGAACCGGCCGACCTCGACGCCGACCCAGAAGATGCGGCTGCGGAACGGTCCGACGCCCTCGTCGAGCAGGGCGAGCCGGAACAGTTCGTCCGCGTGGCGTCGCAGCGTGTTTCCCTCCTGCCCCAGCGCGCTCGCACGTTTGCAGAGGTCGTCGTGCATGATCGCGGGAAGCAGTTGCCGGCCGTACGGCGTGAGCAGACCCTGCAGCGGCGCGGGGATCGACGCGAGATCCGTGCGGAGCAGGCACGGCATCGGGGCGCAGCCGGGCACCGTCACCACCGTGTCGCCGTGAACGTAGACGAATTCGCCGACGAGTTGGAAGAACTTGCGGTCGAGTACCCGGAGCTCGGGTTGCGGGCGAGTCGGATCGTCCACGGACACCTGGAACGGCATGCGCACCTCACTCGTGGCCGGCCTTGTTTGCCTCCACCACCAGAGTGACGCAATGCGCGACGAATTGCTCGCGCGACGCGGCAACAGTTCCGTCGAGATATCCGATGAACAGGGTCGTGAGGGCGCCCACCACTCCGACGGCGACGAGTTGCTTCTCCACCTCGTCGTCGACGGCGGAGAGCTGGTCGTGCACGAGTCCGACGAAGCCGGGCATCAGGTCGATGCCCCGCCTGCTCAGCGCGGGTTCGGACAACGGCGCAAGCAGCAGCACGCGACCCATGGCGGGATCGTCGACCATGAGTTTCACGAACGCGTCCACGGCGGCCTCGGCGCGCTCGCGTGCGGTCTCGGTGGACGCCACCGCCGCCACGAGCGCGGTCTGCGCCTGCGCTCCCACCGCGGTGTAGACCGCGCGCACGAATTCGTCCCGGTCCCGGAACGACTCGTAGAAGTACCGCTCGGTCAGCGATGCCGCACGGCAGACGGCGCGCACGTTCACGGCGGGCCCGTCCGCCGCACCGAGCAGGGCGACGCCCGCCCGCAGCAGCGCATTCCGCCGTGCTTCCCGCCGGTCCTCCAGCGTCACTCTTCTCGCCCCAATCCTTGACTACGCGTGTTGTCAGATCCTAGTCTGACAACGTGCGTAGTCACTTGAACGCGGACGGTACGCCCGTCCCGGCCTCCGCTCCCGTTCCCCTCGGCCCCGATTCGCTGACCTGGAAGTATTTCGGCGACTGGCGCGGAATGCTGCAGGGCGTGTGGGCCGGGTCGATGCAGAACATGCATCCCGGTCTCGGCGCCGGCGTCGAGGAACACTCCCGCTTCTTCGACGAGCGGTGGGAGCGGCTCTACCGGTCGCTGTACCCGATCGGCGGCGTCGTGTTCGACGGCGACCGCGCCCAGCAGACCGCGGAACAGGTCCGGGGATACCACGACACCATCAAGGGAATCGACAAACATGGCCGCAGGTACACGCCCTCGACCCCGACACGTTCTACTGGGCGCACGCCACGTTCTTCATGGGCACCATCCTGACCGGCGACAATTTCATGGGTGGCCTCACCGAGGACCAGAAGCGCCGCCTCTTCACCGAGCACATCCAGTGGTACCGCCTGTACGGGATGAGCATGCGCCCCGTCCCGGAAACCTGGGACGCGTTCTGTGAGTACTGGGATCACATGTGCCGCAACGTGCTCGAGGACAACAAGGCCACCCGCGACGTCCTCGACCTGTCCGGGCTCGGCGCTCCCCCGTTCCTGTCGTGGCTGCCCGGCCCGATCTGGGCGATCCTCCGCATCCCGGTGGCGAAGGGCTTCGTGTGGTTGACGGTCGGCATGTACGACCCGCCGGTCCGCGACCTCCTCGGCTACCGCTGGACCACACGCGACGAGCGCCTGCACACTCTCGCCGGCCGCGCCGTGAACGCCGTCTTCCGCCTCGTCCCGTGGCGGTACCGCTACCATCCGCGTGCCCGCGCCGGCTGGGACCGCGAGACCGGACGCGCTCCCGCGCACGCACCGCTCGTCCACACGCCGCGACGAAACCTTCCCCCGGTCGACCGGCGCGACGACCCCCGGCACTACAGCCCGAAAGTCTGAGTTCCCAGGGAGCTCACAGACAACGCCCACACTGCTCACGGGTTCCGGGACGACGCTGAATCACATGGAATTCATCGCTGTTTCAGCCCTCGTCGTCATGGCGCTCTCCGGGGTCGTCGCCGCACACGCACCGAAATCGCTCGTCCACACTCGCTGACCGCGTGCGCGTGGAATGCTCGGGGCCATGGAGTGGGACCTTCCGAAACTCTTCAACCGCCCCGCGCAGCTGGCCGACGCCCCGATCGACACCGAGCGCGTCGCCCGGCGCATCAGCGCCTACATCTACGGCAACATCCTCGTCCTCGCCGCGCTGATCCCCGTCACCAAAGCGCAGGAAACCCTCGGCATCGCGATCGTCGTCGGAGCCGCTCTGTCCACCTTCCTCGCGCATCTGTTCGCCGAGTCCGTCGGCCAGACACTGCGTCTCGACCGCACCCTCACCCACGCCGAACGCAGCGGGGAACTCCGTGACGGCCTGCCCATCCTCACGTCGGCCGTCGTCCCCAGCGTCATCCTGTGCACCGCGCTGATCGGCTGGCTGGAGCCGAGGACGGCACAGTTGATCGCCGAACTGGTGATGATCACCCGGATCGCGTCGATCAGTTACGTGATCAGCCATCTCCGCCGCGAGAAGGTCACGTCCGGCACCCACTGGGCGGCGATCGGCCTCGCCGCCGTCGCAGCGGCCATCGTGGTGATCAAGGTATTTCTGACACACTGACCGGCGGTTCGAGCAGTTCGATCCGCGATTCCGGTGCCGCCGCCCGCAACGCGTCGGCGGACAGGTCGTCCGGCTGCGCCTGCGACTGCACCTCCGCCTCCACCCGCGCCTGGTACGTCTTCACCTCGCGGTCCACGTCGTCGGCGTCCCAGCCGAGGACCGGCGCGACCAGTTGCGCCACCTGCTCGGCACAGTTCACACCCCGGTGCGAGTACTCGATCGCGATGCGGGTACGCCGGGCGAGGATGTCGTCGAGATGCAGCGCGCCCTCGGCCGCCGCCGCGTACACGACCTCGACCTGCAGGTAGGCGGGCGCGTCGGTGAGGGGCTGGAGAAGTTCCGGCTTGTCGGACGCCAGGTCGAGTACCTCGCCGATCAGCGAGCCGTACCGGTCCAGCAGGTGCTTCACCCGGTACGGGTGCAGACCGTACAGCTGGCCGAGGTGCACGGTCTGGTTGACCAGCGCGAAGTACCCGTCCGCACCCACGAGCGGCACCTTCTCGGTGATGGACGGCGCCATCCGCGCCGGAATGTCCTCGGCCGCGAGATCCACGGCGTCCTCGGCCATCACACGGTAGGTGGTGTACTTGCCGCCCGCGATGGCGACGAGGCCCGGTGCCACGCGCGCGACGGCGTGCTCGCGCGACAGCTTCGACGTCTCGTCGCTCTCCCCGGCGAGCAGCGGACGCAGACCCGCGTAGACACCGTCGATGTCCTCGTGGGTCAGCGACGTCACCAGCACCTTGTTGACGTGACCGAGGATGTAGTCGATGTCGGCCTTGGTGGCCGCAGGGTGCGCGAGGTCGAGGTTCCAGTCCGTGTCGGTGGTGCCGATGATCCAGTGACTACCCCACGGAATGACGAACAGCACCGATTTCTCGGTGCGGAGGATGATCGCGGCGTCGCTGACGATCCGGTCGCGGGGCACCACGATGTGGACGCCCTTGGACGCGCGGACGCGGAACCGGCCGCGTTGCCGCGACAGCGCCTGGATCTCGTCGGTCCACACCCCGGTCGCGTTGATGACGACGTGCGCCTTCACGTCGGCGGTGCGCCCGTCCTCGCAGTCCCGGATGCGTACCCCGGACACCCGGTCCGCCTCCCGCAGGAAACCGACCACCTGCGTCGACGTCCGCACGACCGCACCGTAGTGGGCGGCGGTGCGGGCGACGGTCATGGTGTGCCGGGCGTCGTCGACGACGGTGTCGTAGTACTGGATGCCGCCGGTCAGCGAGTTGCGCTTGAGCCCGGGCGCCATCCGCAGCGCACCCGCGCGGGTCAGATGCTTCTGCGGCGGAACCGATTTGGCGCCGCCCATCCGGTCGTAGAGGAAGATGCCTGCCGCCATGTAGGGCCGCTCCCACAGCCGGTGAGTGATCGGGAACAGGAACTTGAGCGGCTTCACCAGGTGCGGTGCGAGGGTGGTCAGCGACAGCTCACGCTCCCGGAGCGCCTCCCGCACCAGTCCGAACTCGAGCTGCTCGAGATAGCGCAGCCCGCCGTGGAACATCTTCGACGAGCGGCTCGACGTTCCGGACGCGTAGTCGCGCGCCTCCACCAACGCCACCTTCAGCCCGCGGGTGGCCGCGTCCAGGGCCGCACCGGCACCGACCACACCACCGCCGATCACGACGACGTCGAACTGTTCGGTCTGCAGCTCGTCCCAGGCGGCATCGCGCTGCCGGGGACCGAGGAACTGCACACCAGGCTGACTACTCAACTCGGGCTCCTGTGAGATGACGACGGATTCATGCCCAGGCTAGTAGCTTCATGCGTGTGATTCAGTACATCGCCGCGATAGACCAGGGCACCACCTCCAGCCGCTGCATGATCTTCGATCACGACGGCGCCGTGGTGAGCGTCGCCCAGAAGGAACACGAGCAGTTCTTTCCGCGCGCGGGCTGGGTGGAGCACGACCCGCAGCAGCTGTGGATCAACACCCGCGAGGTGGTGGCGTCCGCGCTCGCGAAGGCCGATCTCACCAAACGCGACATCGCCGCGATCGGCATCACCAATCAGCGCGAGACGGCGGTCGTGTGGGACCGGAACACCGGAGAACCCGTGTACAACGCCATCGTCTGGCAGGACACGCGCACCGACCAGCTGTGCACACAGCTCGGCGGCGACGAGGGCCCGGGCCGCTACCAGAAGCGCACCGGTCTACCGCTGTCCACGTATTTCTCGGGGCCGAAGGTCCGCTGGATTCTCGACAACGTCGAGGGCGCCCGCGAGAGGGCGGAGGCGGGTGAGCTCTGCTTCGGCACGATCGACAGCTGGATTCTGTGGCACATCACCGAGGGCACCCACGTGACGGATGTCACCAACGCGTCCCGCACGCTGTTGATGAATCTCGAGACCCTCGACTGGGATCCGGAGATCTGCGCCGATTTCGACATCCCGATGTCGATGCTGCCGGAGATCCGCAGCTCGTCGGAGGTGTACGGCGTGGGACGCGAACGGGGGACGCTGCCGGGTGTGCCCGTCGCGGGGATCCTCGGCGATCAGCAGGCCGCGACGTTCGGGCAGGCCTGCCTGTCCGAAGGCGAAGCGAAGAACACGTACGGGACGGGGAACTTCCTGCTGCTCAACACGGGGACCACTCCCGTGCACAGCAAGCACGGCCTTCTCACCACCGTCTGCTACAAGATCGGCGACGCACCTGCCGTCTACGCGCTCGAGGGATCCGTGGCCGTCACCGGTTCGCTGGTGCAGTGGCTGCGCGACAACCTGGGAATCATCAGTTCGGCCAAGGACATCGAGGATCTGGCGAAGTCCGTCGACGACAACGGCGGCGCCTACTTCGTGCCCGCGTTCTCCGGGTTGTTCGCCCCCCGCTGGCGGCCCGACGCCCGCGGGGCGATCGTCGGACTCACCCGGTTCGTGAACAAGGGCCACCTCGCCAGGGCCGCCCTCGAGGCCACCGCGTATCAGACCCGTGAGGTGATCGAGGCGATGCGCGCCGATTCGGGCGTCGAACTGGCCTCGCTCAAGGTGGACGGCGGCATGGTCGTCAACGAGACGCTCATGCAGTTCCAGTCCGACATCCTCGCGGTGCCCGTCATCCGGCCCGTCGTCAACGAGACGACGGCGCTGGGCGCCGCGTACGCCGCGGGCCTGGCCGTCGGCTTCTGGGAGAGCGAGGACGACATCCGCGCGAACTGGGCCGTCGACAAGACCTGGGAGCCCGGGATGGACGAGGCCGAGTCCACCCGGCTGTACGCCGAGTGGAACAAGGCGGTCGAGCGGACCTACGACTGGGCGTGATCGGCGTACGCGTCGCCGAGCCTCGCCGCCGCACCCGTCAGCACGTCTTCCGAACAGGTCGCGAAGCACAGCCGCAGCGCACTCCGGTGCTCCGCGGCGACGCCGAACGCCGATCCGGGGACGAAGGCCACGCCGTGCTCGACGGCGGTCTGCAGCAGCGCCGCCGTGTCGACGTCGGCGCTTGTGAACTCGGTCCAGCAGAACATTCCGCCCACGGCCGAGGACACGCCGGCGCGGTCGCCGAACGTCGAGGCGACACCGTCGGCGAGTGCCCGGGCCCGGGACCCGTAGCGGGCACGCAGCATCTCCAGGTGCAGGTCCAGCCACGACTCGTCCGACAGCAGTCCGGCGGCGATCCGGTGGGTCAATGACGAACCGCAGAGGTCCGCACCCTGCTTGAGCAGTTCGACGGCCTCGCACACCCGCCGGTCGCCGTGCAGCCACCCGACCCGCAGCGCGGGTGCCAGGATCTTCGAGGCGCTGGACAACCGGATCACCCGGTCCGACAGCGCCGCGACGGGCGCGGGCGGCGGCCCGTCGAAGAAGAGTTCGCCGTACGGGTCGTCCTCGATCACCCAGAAGCCGTAGCGATCGGCCAGTGCAGCGAGGTGTTCCCGGCGCCCGGCCGCCAGGACGACGCCGCGCGGGTTGTGGAAATTGCTCACCGTGTGGACGACGGCGGGCCGCAGTCCGGCCTCGAGCATGCCCTGCAGGGCGGCGGTGTCCATGCCGTCGGCATCGAGTGGGACGGACCGGACGTCGGCCTCCGCGGCACGGAACACCTGCAGCGCTCCGGTGTATGCGGGTTCCTCGACGATCACGACGTCGCCGGGGTCGAGCAGCACCTGCGCGAGCAGGCTCAGCGCCTGCTGCGAGCCGTGCGTGACGACGACGTCCGCGGCGCCCAGCGGCCGGCCGATCTTCGCGCCCTCGCGGGCGGCGAGCACGTCGCGGAGCTTGCGCAGCCCGGTGGTCTCGCCGTACTGGACGGACGCCGGGTCCGCGAGCGCGAGTTCGGCTTCCTTCCGGATCCGTTCCCGCGGAATGAATTCGGGATCCGGCAGCCCGCCCGCGAGGCTGACCACGTCGGGCCGGGCGGTGAGGGTGAGAAGGTCACGGATGGCGGAGCTGTGCAGCCCCTCCATGCGGCGGGCAAGTGATTGCGGCATGTCGACTCCCAGGAGGCACGTCAAAGCGGAGATCAGGTGAGGAACACCCTGTCCGTCCTGGGTCTGCGGGGCGGGAGAGCGCCGAGGCACGGCCGATGATTTCGGACCGTGCCTCGACTATCTCACCGCAGGAGCCACCATGTGAAATGCGATTCTCACATTTCGGGATCAGTCCAGGTCGTCGTGCCGCATCAGCTGGCGAGCCGCCTCGGTGATCGACCCCGTCAGCGACGGGTACACCGAGAACGTCGCGGCGAGATCGTTGACGGTGAGGTTGTTCTGGACGGCGATGGCGATGGGCAGGATCAGCTCCGACCCGTTGGGGGCCACCACCACGCCGCCGATCACCACACCGGTGGCCGGACGGCAGAAGATCTTCACGAAACCGCGGCGCAGCCCGGACATCTTCGCACGCGGGTTGGTGTTGAGCGGGAGCATGACGGTGCGGGCGGGGACCTCGCCGTCGTCGATCGCGGCCTGGCTGACGCCGACGGTCGCGATCTCGGGGCGGGTGAACACGGCCGACGCCACCGTCTTCAGCTTGATGGGGCTGACGCCCTCACCGAGCGCGTGGTACATCGCGATGCGGCCCTGCATGGCGGCGACGGACGCCAACGGCAGCAGACCGGTGCAGTCGCCCGCGGCGTAGATCCCGGACACCGGGGTCCGCGACACCCGGTCCACGCGCAGGTAGCCGCCCTTGTCGAGTTCGATCCCGACCTTCTCCAGCCCGAGGCCCTGCGTGTTGGGCACCGAACCGACGGTCATCAGGGCGTGGCTGCCCTCGACGGTGCGGCCGTCCGCGAGGACGACGACGATGCCGTCCTCGGTGCGCTTGACGGCGTCGGCCCGTGCGTGCTTGACGAGGGTGACGCCGCGTTCGGCGAGGACGTCCTCGAGAACGAGGGCGGCGTCGGCGTCCTCACCGGGCAGGACGCGGTCGCGGCTGGACACCAGGGTGACCTTGACGCCCATCTCGGTGTAGGCGGACACGAACTCGGCCCCGGTCACACCGGAACCGACGACGACGAGGTGCGTGGGCAGCTCGTCGAGGTCGTAGAGGTCGCGCCACGTCAGGATCCGCTCGCCGTCCGGCTCCGCCCCGGGGATCACCCGGGGGCTCGCGCCGGTGGCGATGAGGACGACGTCGGCATCCAAGGTCTTCTGCTCGCCGTTCGAGAGGGTCGCACACACCTGGTGCGACGCCATGCCGAGCCGCTGGTCGGTGAGCTCGGCGGTGCCCGACAGCAGTTCGACACCCACGGTCTGCAGCCGCGTGCGGATGTCGGAGGACTGCGCCTGCGCGAGGCTCTTCACACGGGCGTGGATCTTCGGCAGGGCGACCGTGGCCTGCTCGGGATCGAGCGCAATCCCCAGGTCGGTGGCGCGCCGCATGTCGGTGCGGACTCCGGTGGAGGCGATGAAGGTCTTGGACGGCACGCAGTCGAACAGAACGCAGGCGCCGCCCACCCCGTCCGAATCGATCAAGGAGACGGAGGCGCCGTGCTGTGCGGCCACCAACGCTGCCTCGTATCCGGCAGGCCCGCCACCAATGATCACGATTCGGGTCATCTGTCCTCCAATTCACCTGTCGACCGGGGTCTCCGGCCGGCTTTTCCTACGATCGCAGCGCGGCGTGTCGTGCACTGCATGCAACAGATTACTAGCCACCGTTTAGGCTTGCCGCCGTGTCGATCTATGCCGCCTACGGGTCCAACATGCATCCCGAGCAGATGTTGCAGCGCTGCCCTCATTCGCCGATGGCGGGGACGGGCTGGCTGCACGGCTGGCGACTGACGTTCAGTGGCGGGGACATCGGCTGGGAGGGCGCACTCGCCACCGTGGTCGAGGACCCCGATTCCAAGGTGTTCGTCGTGCTCTACGACGTCCCCGAGGAGGACGAGGTCAGCCTCGACCGATGGGAGGGCTCCGAACTCGGCATCCACCGCAAGATCCGCGTCCGCGTGGACACCGTCGGCGAACCCGAACTCGCCTGGTTGTACGTGCTCGACGCGTACGAGGGCGGCCTGCCGTCGGCCCGCTACCTCGGGGTGATGGCCGACGCCGCGGAGATCGCCGGGGCCCCCGCCGACTACGTGCGCGACCTGCGTACCCGCAACAGCCGCAACGTCGGACCGGGCACCGAATAGCACCGCCCGGCAGAACCGCCTGGTGCTGCGCCTCAGCCCAGCACCAGGCTCGACAGCACCCGCACGCCGACGCCGAGCGCCCGCTCGTCCAGATCGAACGTGGGCTGGTGGATGTCGAGTTGCTCGCCGGCGCCCGACCAGACGCCGAGCCGGGCCATCGCGCCGGGCACCTCTTCGAGATACCAGGAGAAGTCCTCGCCGCCGCCCGACTGCGGCGTGTCGGCGAGGGCGTCCGGGCCGACGGTGCGGATCGCGTCCTCGAACATGCGCGTCGACACCTCGTCGTTGACGACGGGCGGGACGCCGCGGCGGTAGTTCAGCTGGTACCGCACCCCGGTGGGAGCCAGGAGTCCGTGGACGATCTCCCGGACCAGCGGCTCGAGCATCTCCCACGTCTCGTGATCGCCGGTCCGCACGGTGCCGGTCATCATGCCGGTCTGCGGGATGGCGTTGGGGGCCCGGCCGGCGCTCACGGCGCCCCACACCATGACGGTGCCGGTGCGCGGGTCGATCCGCCTGCTGAGCATGCCCGGCAGTCCGGTGACGACGGTTCCCAGTGCGAACACGAGGTCGGTGGTCAGGTGCGGACGCGACGTGTGGCCGCCCGGCGAGTCGAGCACGACCTCGATCGTGTCGGCCGCGGACGTGATCGCGCCGAGTCGCACCCCGACGCGGCCGGCCGCGAGCCGCGGATCGCAGTGCAGGGCGAAGATCCGCGACACGCCCTCGAGCCGTCCGGCCGCGACGACCTCCAGCGCACCGCCCGGCATTACCTCCTCGGCCGGCTGGAAGATGAGCCGGACACCCACCGGCAGGTCGGGGATCTCGCTGAGGGCGAGACCGGTTCCCAGCAGGATGGTGGTGTGCGCGTCGTGCCCGCACGCGTGCGACACGCCCGGCACCGTCGACGAGTACGTGGCACCGGTGAGTTCCTGGAGCGGGAGCGCGTCCATGTCGGCGCGCAACGCGATGCGGGGACCGTCCGACGGCCCGAGATCGCATGTGAGCCCCGTTCCCCCGGGCAGCAGTTCGGGTGACAGTCCCGCCGCGGCCAGGCGGGTCGCCACGAATTCCGTCGTCGCGTACTCGTGTCGCGCGAGTTCGGGATTGGCGTGGATGTGCCGACGCCACTGGGAGAGTTCGTCGGTGTGAGCGAGAATCCATTTGTCGACTGCCGCGTTCACCGGCGATCAACTCCTTCCAACAGCCGCACCCGCTGTTCGTCGTCCGTCGCAGCGCGAACTGCCGTGCGAGCCAGGGCAATCGCTCCGTCGATCACGGCCAGGTCGGCGGATTCGGTGATGCACGCCGCCGCGAACTGCGGCTGATGCGTCACCGCACCTCCCGAGTCGAGGCCGATGATCGGGTGAATTCCGGGCAGGACGTTGGTGACGTTGCCCATGTCGGTGCTGCCCAGCGGGCGGACGCCTTCCCATTCGAGCGGCAACGGCGTCCGTCCCATGTCGAGGATCTGCTCCCGGTACGTCGCCACCAGCCAGGGGTCCGGTGTCAGTTCCGTGTACGTGGGCGACACCGTGCGGATCTCGTGGGTACACCCGGTGGCGAGTGCCCCGGCCGCGAAGCACGCTTCCGCCCGGGCCGTCAGCTCGGACAGCGCCCACGCCGTCTCGGCGCGCAGGTAGTACAGCATTTCGGAGCGGGCGGGAACGATGTTGGGCGCGGTGCCGCCGTCGGAGACGATGCCGTGGATCTGCTGTCCCGGCGAGAGATGTTGGCGCAGCAGGCCGATACCGACCTGCGCGACGGTCGCGGCGTCGGCGGCGTTGCGCCCGAACTCCGGCGCGGCCGACGCGTGCGCTTCGCGGCCGTTGAACGTGACCGCGATGTCGGCCAGCGCGAGCGACGTCGCTCCCGTGATGTCGATCGGACCCGGATGCACCATCAGTGCGGCCGCGACCCCGTCGAAGACACCCTTCTCGAGCATGGCGATCTTCCCGCCGCCGCTCTCCTCCGCGGGCGTCCCGATGACCCGCACCGTGATCCCGAGCCGTTCTGCCACGGTGGCGAGCGCGACGCCGGCGCCGACCGCGGACGCCGCGATGATGTTGTGCCCGCACGCGTGCCCGATCTCCGGCAGCGCGTCGTATTCGGCGCAGATGCCGATGACGAGGTCGCCGCTGCCGAATGTGGCGTCGAACGCCGTCGGCAGGTCCGCGATGCCCGTGCGCACGTCGAACCCGCTGCGTTTGAGCAGTTCGGTGATCTTCGCGACGCTCCGGAACTCCTCGAACGCGAGTTCCGGTTCGCTGTGGATCGAATGGGACAGCGCGATCAGATCGGTCTCGATTGACCTGACCGCCGCCTCGACATCCGCATTCACGTGCTCATTCTCTCACCCGAAGCTGAAGTTGCTCTTGTCCGTCGCCGTGGCGAGCGCGGCGAGGGCGTCGTGATGGATTCCGCGCTTGATCCCGGCCAGGTTGGCGCCGCGGGTCGCGGTGAGCGCGGCAGCCCGTGTCACGGCGGCGGAGAGGACGGCGTCTCCCTCCTCGATCTGGTCGACGATGCCCGCGGCGAGCGCGTCGGAACCGCCGTAGCGGCGACCGGTCGTCATCGCCTCGACCGCGGTCTGCTTGGGCAGGCGCGTGTTCAGGAGCGCCGACATCCCGACGGTGAACGGCATGTTCAGCGACACCTCGGGAAGGCAGTAGAAGCCGCGGTCGGCGCGCATCACCCGGAAGTCGTGCGACGTGGCGAGC
The DNA here is from genome assembly GCF_029269925.1 of Rhodococcus sp. T2V. NCBI lineage: Bacteria > Bacillati > Actinomycetota > Actinomycetes > Mycobacteriales > Nocardiaceae > Rhodococcus > Rhodococcus sp. T2V. The sequence continues at coordinate 3,620 of NZ_JARJBD010000111.1, read as the reverse complement.
ATCGCGCCGGCACCGAAAGCGTGCCCCTGGACGGCGGCGACGGTGGCCATCGGGAACGCGAGCAGGCGGCTGTAGATCGTGTGCACGCGGTCGAGGTAGTCCGGGAGCTTGTCCGTGTTGGCGAAGATCCACGTGGTGTCCAGACCGTTCGTGAAGAATTTGCCCGTCGCGGTCGTCACCAGCGCTGCCGGACCCTCGTGGGCTTCGACCTCGTCGAGCGCGGCGTGGGTGGCGTCGATCCAATCCGGGTGGAAGCGGTTCTCGTTGTCCGTCTCGCCCTCGGTACCGAGGTACAGGATGAATACGTCGCCATCGCGATCGAGATAGGGCATGAGTGGAAGACTATCGCCTCATGGGAACGCCAGACGCCGCGGCCGCCGCGCTCGCCGCGCACACGAACTGCGCCGAACACTCGATCGCCGTCGTCCTCGGATCGGGGTGGAATGCCGCCGCCGACCGGTTCGGCGAATCACTCTGCACCGTCCCGATGGCCGACCTCCCGGGGTTCACCCCGCCGTCCGCCGCGGGACACGCCGGAACGATCCGCTCCGTGGAGGTGGGCGGCAAACGGATCCTCGTCCTGCTCGGCCGCACCCACGCCTACGAGGGCCATCCGCTGTCGTCCGTCGTCCACCCGGTGCGCACGGCCATCGCCGCCGGGGCGACGACCGTCATCCTGACGAACGCCGCAGGCGGGATCCGCGAGGACTTCACCGTCGGACAGCCGGTGCTGATCAGCGATCACCTCAACCTCACGGCCCGGTCACCACTCGTGGGCGCCGAGTTCGTGGACCTCGTCGACGCGTACGACCCCGAACTGCGGGCCCTCGCCCGCGACATCGACGGATCGCTCAGCGAAGGCGTCTACGCCGGTCTGCCGGGCCCGCACTACGAGACCCCGGCCGAGATCCGCATGCTGCGGACGATCGGCGCCGACCTCGTCGGCATGTCCACCGTCCACGAGACGATCGCAGCGCGGGCGCTCGGCGCCAGAGTCCTCGGGATCTCGATGGTGACGAACCTCGCGGCGGGCATCACCGGCGAGCACCTGAACCACGAGGAGGTCCTCGCCGCCGGCCGGGCGTCCGCCGATCGCATGGGCGGGCTCCTGCGAGAACTGGTGGAACGCTTGTGAACGATCCGATCGCGGACTGGATCGACGCCGACCCCGACCCCCGCACGCGGGCGGAACTCGCGAACCTGTCCGCCGACGAACTCGCCGACCGCTTCGCCGCGCCGCTGAGTTTCGGGACCGCGGGACTGCGCGGCCCGGTGCGGGCAGGCCCGAACGGCATGAACCTCGCCGTCGTGATTCGCACGACCGCCGGGCTGGCCGCATGGCTGAAAGATCGCTGCCTGGGCGGCTCCACCGTCGTCGTCGGGCGCGACGCGCGGCACGGATCGGAGAAGTTCGCCGTCGCCGCCGCGGAAGTGCTGGCGGGCGCGGGATTCTCGGTCGTCTTCCTCCCCCGTCCCCTGCCCACCCCGATCGTCGCGTTCGCGGTCCGCCGCCTCCGGGCCGCCGCCGGCGTGCAGATCACCGCCTCCCACAATCCCGCCGCCGACAACGGGTACAAGGTCTACCTCGACGGCGGCGCCCAGTTGATCTCGCCGTCCGACCGGGAGATCGAGGCGGCGATCACAAGGATCGGGCGGGCCGATCTCGTGCCCCGGATCCCGGTGACCCCGGCGTCCGAGGAACTCCCCGACCGCTACGTCGACCGGGTCGCGTCCCTACCGAGGGGCGGGTCGCGATCCGTCCGGATCGCGCTCACCGCCATGCACGGCGTCGGCGGCGAGACCGCGCTCGCCGCACTGAAATCCGCCGGGTTCACCGACGTCCACACCGTCGCCGCGCAATTCGACCCCGACCCGGACTTCCCGACCGTCGAGTTCCCCAATCCCGAGGAGCCGGGCGCCTCGGACGCCGTCCTCGCGCTCGCCGCGGACGTCGACGCCGACCTCGCACTGGCCCTCGACCCCGACGCGGACCGGTGCGCGGTCGGTGTACGCGGGCCGGACGGCTGGCGGATGCTCCGCGGAGACGAGACGGGGGTCCTGCTCGGCGACCACGTCCTCGCATCCGCCCCGGCGGATTCACTCGTCGCGACGACGATCGTCTCGTCCGCACTCCTCGGGAAGCTCGCCGCGGCCCGCGGCGCCCGCTTCGCCCGCACCCTCACCGGCTTCAAGTGGCTCGTCCGGGCGGGCGAGGGTCTCGTGTACGCATACGAGGAGGCGATCGGTCACTGCGCCGACCCGGAGTCGGTGCGCGACAAGGACGGTATCTCCGCGGCGGTGGTGGCCGCCGACCTCGCGGCCACCCTGCGGGCAGACGGGACGACACTCCCCGACCGGCTGGACGACTACGCGCTCGAATTCGGGTTGCACGCCGGCGACCAGGTGTCGCGCCGCGTCACCGACCTCGCCGACATCACCGCGATGATGCGACGACTGCGGGCGGACCTGCCGGCCGAACTGGCCGGTGAGCCCGTCGAGGCCACCGATCTGGCGGAACTGCGCGGGCAGTCCCGCACCGACGCCGTCGTCCTCGCCGGGTCGACGGTCCGGGTGGTCGTGCGCCCCTCCGGGACCGAACCCAAGCTCAAGTGCTACCTGGAGGTGGTCGTCCCGGTGCCGGATCGATCGGCGCTACCCACGGCGCGCGAGACGGCCGCGACGCGGTTGAACCTGTTGCGCGAGTTCGCCGAAGCCCTGTAGCCGAGGCGTCAGCGCGGCCCGAACTGGCGGTCACCGGCGTCGCCGAGGCCGGGCACGATGAACGCGTCCCCGTTCAGTCCCTCGTCGACCGCCGCGGTGACGAGTCGCACGGGATGGCCGGACGCCGTGAGGGCGGCAACCCCTTCGGGCGCCGCGACGACGCACACGGCGGTGACGTCCGTGGCGCCGCGGGCGACGAGCAGGTCGATCGTGTGCACCATCGAACCGCCGGTGGCCAGCATCGGGTCGAGGACGTACACCGGAATGCCGGACAGGTCCGCGGGGAGCGACTCGAGATACGGCACCGGCAGATGCGTATCTTCGTCGCGGGCCATGCCGACGAAACCGACTCGCGCCTGCGGGATCAGGCTGCTGGCCTGCTCGACCATGCCCAGCCCGGCACGCAGGACAGGAACGAGCAGCGGCGGATGGCTGAGCCGCACCCCGTCGGTGGTCGCGATGGGTGTGACCACGTCGAACGTGTCGACCGGAGCCTCGCGCATCGCCTCGTACACCAGCATGTGCGTCAGCCTTCGCAAGGCGGCACGAAATGTGGCATTGTCGCTGCGCGCATCGCGCATCGTGGTCAGGAGGACTGCTGCGAGCGGGTGGTCGACGACGTGCGTGTTCATGCTCGAAGAATAAGGGGGCGCGCGTCGAGATTTCACAGGAGCGCAATTCTCGGCGAATCGGGGGGTGGAACCGGATCGGTTTCCCCCCGCGTCCAATATGGTGACCGGTTTGACGTCCTCTCGGCCGTGAACGACCGAGATTCCCCTCGGGACTCACGTCCCGAGGTTCCTGTTTCACCGACAGTTGCCACCCCACGCTTTAGGTGCGGGGCGGTCTCACACCGTCTCCGCAGGCTGCCACCGTCAGTCCGACGGCCAAAATGTTCC